>JBGOTK010000009.1:0-14206 GCA_041476445.1 Minisyncoccia bacterium
AGAGAAGCTAATGATGGTCATAACAATGACTGACCAAATGACACCCCAAGATTCTGGAGTTCTTTATAAGTCGCTTTTTAACAACCTGCTTGATGGGCTGGCTTACTGCCGGATGATTTTCGACACGCAAGGACAGCCGGTTGATTTTGTCTACCTGCTGGTCAATAAGAATTTCGAATTACTCACCGGTCTCAAAGATGCGGAGGGCAAGAATGTCTCAGAACTTATTCCAGGCATCGCAATCTCCAACCCCGAATTGTTCGAAAGGTACGGCCGCGTTGCCTTGACCGGAGAGCCGGTAAGATTTGAAACGTATGTGGCACCGCTTGCCCGCTGGTTTTTTGTTTCGGCGTATAGTCCGCAAAAATCATTCTTCGTGGCCATTTTTCAAAATATTACCGAGCGAAAGCAGATAGAGAGCGATCTCGAATCGGCGCGGATTGCCGCCCGCAATGTACTGGAAGACCTTCAGGTCGAGAAAGAAGCGTTGGCGCTTGCCAAGGCAAAGGACGAGGCATTGCTCGAGAGTATCGGTGAAGGAATTGTGGCGGTGGATACTCAAAAAAAAATAATGGTCATCAATAAGGTTGCCGTTAAGATGCTCGGCTGGGAAATGAAAGACCTTATCGGTAAAGTAATTACCGACTTGCCTTTGATGAACGAGTCGGGCGGTCTCGTACCACTGAGTAAACGACCAACTACCATAGCTTTGGCTACCGGAGAAATTACGAAAGTTACGTATTTTTTTCTGAGACCAGATAGTACGCGCTTCCCTATGGCGATCACCGCAACGCCGATTAAGCTCGGTAGGAAAACAATAGGCTTAATGGAAATAATCAGAGATATATCTCGCGAAAAAGAAATTGAAAAATTACGAGTGGATTTTTTAGCACTGGCGTCCCATCAATTACGGACCCCTCTTTCGGGAACGAAGTGGCTCATTGAGACGATGCAGCGGGAAATAGTTGGCGCATTAACTCCTAAACAAAAAGACTATCTTGAAAATCTCTACCAGGTTAACGAGCGCATGATCCGTTTGGTTACGGATATGCTCAATGTGCTTATGCTGGAGAGCGGTGCCGCAATATCGAAAAAAGAGGAGGTTTCGATAACAAAGCTGTTTAGCGAACTAGTACTCATGATGGAACCCGTGGCGCGAAATAAGGACGTGACACTCCAGAGACCCCCAGAAGCTTCGCTGGCGCTTAGTATCGAATCTGACTTTCAGATACTGCGAAGTATTCTTGAGTGTTTCACCTCAAACGCCCTTAATTATTCCCAAAGCGGTCAGAAAATAATTCTTAACGCGACGGAGGAACCCATGAGCGTCTTGTTAACGGTAAAAGACAGTGGCATTGGTATTCCTAGAGAAGAGCAGGAGAGAATTTTTGAACGATTTTACCGTGCCTCAAACGCTAAAAAGTTCAAGCCGGATGGTACTGGCTTGGGCCTCTATATCGCCCACCTCTTGGCCCAAAAAGTAGGCGCCGCAATTTCTTTTGAATCCGAAAAAGATAAGGGCACAATTTTTTCTTTACGGATTCCTAAAAAGGTCGACTCGAGTAGCGATAGTACTATTAACCAAACTAAACTAACGCCATGAACCATATATTGATTGTTGAAGATGAAGATTTTTTAGTGCGGGCGCTTAAAGACAATCTTACAGCGGAGGGTTGTACGATTGATGTCGCCGCTAATGGCGAGGAAGCTCTGGCACGCGTCCAGAGCCATCACCCTGATCTCATTTTGCTTGATCTCCTTATGCCTAAAGAAAACGGGTTTTACGTATTGGAGGGGGTAAGGAAAAATCCAGAATGGAAACTGATTCCCATCATCGTACTCTCAAACCTGGGCGGGGACGCGGAAATCAAACAGGCGCTTGCCATGGGTGCCAATGATTATTTCGTAAAATCCCAGCATCCAATCGAAGAGGTAATTGAGAAAATAAAAGAATATCTTGTAGGCAAGGAGAAGGTTATGCCCAGTTGAGAGATATGGCTAGGATATGAAACTATTTTTCACGCTATTCATTACCGCAATGTTGGTTTGTGGCGTAGCCAACGTTTTCGCTGCCGCGACGGTAACCACCGCTAGCGGCGGTTCGACCATATCTGCCGATACTACAGGCGGCAGTTATGTCGCGCTTATTGGCCCGGTTATTGCTGAGGGATTGGTGAGTGAAATAAATACCGGCACAATTATTTTGGACGCTCCTAGCGGCTTTATATTTGATACGGGTGGCAGCGCGCCAACGGTACTCGTAACCCGCACGGCCGGCACCGGAGCCGACACTAAAAACATTAACAACCTGTCGAGTGGCACAAGCGCCGCCATCACAAGTAGGACCACGGCCCAGGTTGTTTTTACCATTACTGGAACTACTTCGGGTGGTGTAAAAAATTCGCTGACCTGGCAAGATGTACGCGTCCGTCCTTTAAGTGGTACACCACTTGCCACCGGGAACATTACCAAAAGCGGCACGTCGGCAATCAGCGGCATTACGAATGGAACAACTAATCTTGGTGCGCTTACTGAAGTTACGGGTGCAAAAATTAAACTGTTCTTTACGGCACAGCCAAGTGCCTCGGCAACTGCGGGTTCAGATTTTGCGATGAAGCCGGTCATCGCGGTTGAGGACCAATTTGGCAATACGGTAACTTCCGACAATACGACCCCCATTACGCTCACTGCAGCGCTCTCGGCCCAAACATGTGGAGGCACGGCTGGTTCGGGGATTTTGTCATTAACGCCTGTGAGCGGCGCCGCCGTTACCGGTGGTCAAATAACCTATACCGCCGCGCAGTATTCGATTGCCGAGGACATAAAAATCTGCGCAACCTCTGCCGACATACTATCGGCGCTTAGTAATGCCGTTTCAGTAAGTGCAGCTCCGTCTCCACCATGCCCTCCACCACCCTCTCCGCCAGTACCCCCGCCGCCCGGGCCGCCCCCACCCACTCCACCTGTGCCTCCAACACCAAGCCCCGCCCCCTCACCAGTATCTATTGGCGCTGGCACCGGAGGCGGGAGTCCGGAATTGGAGCCTACCACCGTACGGTTTCTCGGCAGAGCCTATCCCAACGCCACCGTACTTGTTATCGATAGAGACATAAAGTCTGAGAAATTGACTAGCCAAAGTATTGTTACGCAGGACGATGGGACATTTGAGGTCAAATTTGTCGGCGTCCTTCAGAGTCAGCATAGCTTTGGGCTGATCATCAAAGATAGCGAGGGTCAGGCAACGCAAACAAAATTTTTCAATATTGATACGCTGGCCGACAGCTCAGTAATAAAAGATATTTTTGCTCCACCTACGCTTAGTCTAATTGAACGACTGGTAACCAAAGGGAGCGTTGCTACCGTTAGTGGCTATGCTTCGCCGGGCAGTCTCGTGAAAATTGAAATTGATGGCGTGACGAAAAAGGAAGAACGGGTGAAAAGCGATGGGCATTATCTGATTACAATTGATACCGCCGCTCTTGAGCTTGCGTCTCACCGTGTGCGTGCCAAACAAGTTGATTCTATTTTACTACAGGCCAGTGATTATTCCCCAACGCAGACGCTCATTGTCTCACGGCTTACTACGCCCCGTGCGGATTTAAGCGGTGACGGCAGAATAGATATTCAAGACTGGAGTATGTTTATGGCCCGCTGGACTTCACAAGAAAAAACTCAGGGGAAAACGATTGATTTTAATGGCGACGGCAAGGTTGATATTTCTGACTTCAGCATATTTATTCGAGCTATAAAAAAATGACGTACTACAATAAACAACATGGCAAATTTATGGACCATGGGGGCGCGGTTATTACGGTGTTCCTTGTGGTAGTTTTTACACTAAGCTTTTTTTCTAGGGCACATGCCGCTACGCTTTTTTTAACGCCAGCTAGTTTTGAGATCGCCATAGGAGAGAAGGTAGCCGTTGATCTTAGAATTGATAATGAGGGAGTAAGTTTTAACGCGGCGCAGGCAACCATTCGCTTTCCGAAAGATATTCTCGAAGTAGTTTCGATAGATAAGGCGAGTTCCACTTTCAACTTTTGGCTCGCGGAGCCAACATTTTCAAATGCCGAAGGCATGGTATCGTTTACCGGTGGTACTTCCTTTGGTGTTTCTGGCGGCGCCATACAAGTTTTGAAAATTGAATTTCGCGCTAAAGGCAGCGGTAGCGGCACCCTTGTGCTTTCGGATGCCGCGATTACTGCCTCCGATGGCAGTGGAACGAATATTTTATCGAAAACCGCGGATGCAGCATTTGGCGTGGTAATAAAAAAAGAAACACCCACTTTCCTACCCGCACAAATTGTTCGGACGCCCGTACCTACGGGCGCATTACCGACGAAGCCAATAATTATAGTTCCCGTGTATCCTGACGAGAACCGATGGTATAACCTTTTAAGCCCATTCACTCTCAGATGGGCAGTGCCCGTCGATATTATTGGTATTAGTACGGCATTTAATACGCAGCCAAATTATACCCCGCCGCCGATATCCGAAGGACTTTTTGGCAGCAAAACATACCCAACGCCTGCCGAGGAGGTTCGATACGTCCACGTCCGTTTTCAAAATGATCTTGGTTGGGGGCCGGCTGCACACTACCGTTTGGCCGTTGATACCACGCCACCTCTTGGGTTTGAGGTTTCTATAGTTGAAGGCGATGCAACCGACCAACCCGCGCCTACTTTGGAATTTAAGACCTCAGACATTCTTTCTGGTCTCAAAGAGTATCACGTGAGGATTGGGAATGGCGATATAATAAAAATTCCAGCGCCTGGATTTAACGGCACGTTTCAATTACCGCTCCTGACACCTGGTAAGCGGCAAATCACCGTTAAAGCGCTGGATCAGGCAGATAATGGTATCGAACAGAACTTAACCCTTGAGACCATACCCATTGTTTCGCCAGCGATCACGTTTGTGACCGGTGAATTATTTTCTGATGAAGTAGCGGGACTAGCCGTTAGAGGTACTTCCTTGCCCAGTGCAAGCACTCATGTCCGGCTCTATAAAAAAGAAGAGTTCATTGTCGAAGGCATGGCGCCTGCAGATGATAGAGGCAATTGGGAGCTTGCCTTCAATAACCCGCTTAGAAATGGAAGCTACATAGTGACGGCGCAGAGCGAGGACAGTCGCGGCGCCTTAAGTCTGGTCGTCTCCTCTAGTGCGGTGCAAGTAAAAAGCAAACCGATAATTCAACTTGGGCCGTTCCAGCTCGGTAAAAGCGGTGCGGCATTGACGCTTCTGCTTCTCTTGGTAGTTGGCTTTGTCCTGGGAGTATGGTTTTACAAGAAGCGGCAAAACAAAGTCACGTCACGCGTGGGGTTTGCTGAGTCTGAGGTTACAAAAATATTCGCTCTTATTTTGAAAGATGTTGAACAACTTTCAAAAACCTCACAAACGGCAGCGGCTACTGATTATGAATACGCGCTCAAAAGGCTGAACGCCAATATCAAAAAAATGGAGTCGTATCTCCAAAAAGGTCTTGAGAAAATTAAAAAGTAGTTAGTGCAATTATTTTGATGCCTAAACTAAATAAGAAAATTTTAATTGTGGAAGACGAGACAGCGCTCAACATGTCCATGGCGGATACATTTACCGCGGAGGGATTTGAAGTGTTTAAAGCAGCCGACGGCGAAGAGGGGCTGAAGCTAGCGATCGAGATCAAGCCAGATATTATTCTCCTCGACCTCCTCATGCCCAAAATGGACGGGCGCATGATGCTCAAGAAGCTGCGCGAATCGCCGGCAGGGAAGAATCTACCCGTCATCATTCTTACCGTTCTGCCCGCGGACGATCCGATAATACAGTGGATTACCAAATACGAACCGACCCACTATTTCATTAAATCGGATTGGCGAATCGAACAGCTGGTGGAAAAAGTAAAAGAAAAACTTGGGTTGCTCAAGTAAGGGATCCTTGTCTGCTGTAAGTTACCCCTCCGTGAAGGTACAAAGGGAAACGACCTCGCCGAATAAGTAGTGAGGGTGTAGACTAATTTAGTCGTGTTCCCGTAATACGCAATCTAACTATATGAATCGCATCGTACATTTCGAGATTCACGCCAAAGATCAGGACAAGCTGCAGAAATTTTATCAGGATGTATTTGGCTGGGATATTAAAGATATGGGCAAGGAATTCGGCGGTTACCGGCTAGTTACGACCGGACCGGACACTGAGCCCGGCATCAATGGCGGTATGAATCCGCGCCAGGGTGAGTCACCGAAAGACGGCGCGCCGGTCAATGCCTTTGTGTGCACCATCCAGGTGCCAAATATCGACGAAACGCTCGCAAAAATCGAAAAAGCAGGCGGCACGGTCGCAACCGAAAAAATGGATGTGCCGGGCGTGGGGACGCTCGCCTATCGCAAGGATCCGGACGGCAACTTATTCGGCGTGCTTCAACCTGTTAAACTACAATAACTATGCTCAATCTAAGCTCAATAATGATAGGTACCGCGCAGCCAAAAGTACTTGCCGCCTTTTATGAGAAAGTCTTTGGGAAGCCGGCCGATATGGTAGAGGGGGATGGAGCGTGGCATGGCTGGCTCGTCGGGAAAACATTTTTTTCAGTCGGCGAACACTCGGAAGTAAAAGGCGGCGCTAAGGAACCGCAGCGCCTGATTGTGAATTTTGAAACCAAAGAGGTGAAAGAAGAGTTTGCGCGCATAAAAGCGCTGGGAGCAACAGTAATAAAAGAACCATATGAGATGTCCGCCGAAGGCGGATCGGTCTCTGACGGACAGGGCGCTTGGATCGCTACGTTTGCCGATCCGGATGGCAACTACTTCCAGCTCATGACGCCGTGGGAGGCAGCAAAATAGCTTTATATGCGAATCGTAGCTAAACAGACCATTACTATCAATGCTCCTGCAGCCAAGGTGTGGGCGGCGTTAACTACGCCGGAAACGATCAAACAGTATCTTTTCGGTACCGAGGTGATGACTGATTGGCAGGTGGGGAGCCCCATAATCTATAAAGGAGTGTGGGAAGGAAGGGCCTATGAGGATAAGGGCATCATCCTGAAGGTCATACCCGAAAAACTGCTTGAATCCACGTATTGGAGCGGCATGTCGGGGCTGCCCGATCTGCCGGAGAATTATAAAAATGTTGCCTACGAACTTACCTCGGATAGCGATGGCACGCGGCTTACGGTCACGCAGGACAATAACGTGACCGAAGAAGAAAAAAATCATTCGGAGCAGAACTGGGGCGTGGTACTCAAAAGTTTGAAAGAGCTGCTCGAAAAATAACAACGCGCCCCAAAGGTTTCCCTTTGAGGCGCGTGAGGCGCCGCTGTGGTGCGCGTTAGATGAGCAGCTTCCCTTCGCTCACGATATGGGTTTCAGTGTAGTCGCTGTGGACGGCCACCCGCTTTATCACGAGATCGATCCGGTACTCCGGACTTAGTGCGTCCCAGATCGTCTTCGCGATTCTCTCCACGTCGCCTTCTAGGGGTAAGAGAATGGGTTCGCCCCGAAAGGGCGGAGGCGGCTCATCGTTGTAGAGGTAGGTCGTGAGGCAGTAGCCAAGACCAGGTACCGCCTCACGCGAGAAGAATTCTCGTTCGCACGCGCTGCTCCCGACTGCCTTTCTCGCTATCCCCAGTAAGAACGTAGGATCTTGCGTTGGTCTGCAGACCGCGGCGATGCGGGACGTATGCACGGGCGGATCGTCCTCATACTCGAACTCTTCGAAGGCGTCGGCAAATCTTCGCCCGCGCTCGAAGGTGCGAATGAGCAGGTCCGTATGGCTCCCATTAGTCACGATATGAACGCCTCGCGCCGTGTCCATGGCTGTGTAGTAGGCAAGCGGCAAACCAACCGGCTTGCTTGCCTCAGCGACGGCGGTGATTACTTTACTGCCTTCTCGCCGGTACGCCCGGTTTCGATTCGGTATACTTCTCGCCATGATCCAGCCGATGAGGTAGAAGTACCAACGATTGCGGTCCATACCTACCACAATACCCCGGCCCGGGTAGGTGTTCTGGCCGAGTGCTATGAGGTTCGCCCTTGCGATCGCAAGATCCATGTGCGCCTCCTCTTTTTGTCTGGCGAAACTACTCGCATCTTAGCGGCGCGGGAAGTATCCTGTCAAAGACGCGGCATTTGCTATGATTATGCTAAGAGAACAGTACGACCTTTTGAGAAGTTAAACAACACAAGCGACGTAATGAACATCGACGAAGGCGATCAAAAGCTTATTACCTGGTTCGGCAGAAACGCCGTACCCCTTGCCCGCGGCGTGCTCTTCGTCATCTTCTTCTGGTTCGGCGTATTAAAAATTTTAGGCGTAAGTCCCGCAACATCACTGGTGCTTGCACTCTATGACCGGACGATACCGTTTATCCCGTTCGATATTTTTTACGTTTCGTTCGCGCTCTTCGAAATGCTTATTGGCATTCTGTTTCTTATTCCGAAAGCAACGCGACTTGTGGTTGCCCTGCTTTTTGTGCATATGCTCACCACCTTTTTACCGCTCGTACTTTTGCCTAAAGAAACCTGGCAAGGAGTTCTCGCCCCGACACTCGAAGGGCAGTATATCTTAAAAAATCTTGCGCTCATCGCGCTCGCCATTATCATCGCGGCGGACATCGACCCGTTCGCGAGGCGGCACATTGGCCGAGCGCCGCGGCTTTAAAATAAAAATGCCGCCGCGATCCGCACGGCGACATTCTTATCGCGGGGCGGCGCGGCGGTCAACTCAGGCACGGAGCCATAGCGGTAGGCAGTGACTGGCCTTTTTGTAGTCCGCGGCACCAAACTGCAAAAAAATCTTTGGTCCCAGCGGCAGGTCAATTATGGTAAGTGTGGGAACTCTCTGATTCTCGCCTATGCGGACCCTATCCATATCAGACCAAAGCACCGCCCGCGGCTCGATGATGCCGGTGCGCCGCAGGATGAAAATGACTCCATGGGTCTGTGATAGTAAATACTCCCCGCACCTTGAAACATTGAGTCCGGGCGGGATTTTCTTGAAGATTGCTTCGGTGGGCACCAGTTGAAACTGCTGCGACACCAGGGCCGGCTGGCTGGGGGTCGGAGCGAAGTTTACGGTGAGGGCGAAGGCGAGCACCACAAGATTCTGCATTTCGCATTCTCCTTTTGGCGTAAAATTCCTGTGACGAGGGGGGGGGTGTTCTTATATGAAGGTATCATTGAGGGGACGTAGGCGTCAAAGCCCAGCCGATAGATTTTATGCGGAAAGGGCGTGTCCTTCGCTCACTATTGAATATAGCCAGTTCGGGGGTATACTTATCTCCATTATCTCGCGCCTATAGGTTTTATTAATGAATAGGTAAGTGGGACATCAATATATGGCTACCCTGAACCATTGGGTAAAGAAGTTGGTTGCGCGGTTGAAGGAAGATAAAAAGTATCGAACCAAGTCGATCATCGCAGTCGCTATTATCGTAATTATCGTGGGCGGAGCCTATTACCTAAGAGGACTGGTTGTAGCGGCGACCGTAAATGGCACTCCGGTTTGGCGGGCCGAGGTGGTGCGCTCGCTCGAGAAACAAGGCGGCAAGCAAGTGTTAAATACCATCATCACCAAGATGCTCATTGAGAATGAAGCGCGCACCAAAGGCATCACTATATCCGAGAGCGATGTGGATGGCGTGGTCAAGAAAACTGAAGACGGTTTTAAGGGACAGGGGACTTCATTTGATGACGCCCTAAAGCAGAACGGCCTCACACTCGCCGAGTATCGCGACCAGATAAAAGTGCAGAAAGAGCTTGAGAAGCTCATGGACGATAAAATCGCCGTGAGTGACGACGAAGTAGCCAAATACATCAAAGACAACAAACTGCCGATTAAGGCGGATGACGCGACCTCGACCGCGCAGGTGAAAGAGCAGATTCAAAGCCAAAAAATGAACACCGAAGTGCCCTTGTTTCTGGATGGCCTCAAAGCGCGCGGCAATGTCAGTTACTACGTGGATTACGGAATGTAGCCGACGTTATTCCAGTATAGAATTGTACAAAAAAACAGCCGGAGCTGATTATTTGTACCAGCTCGCTAAAAAAACGGCCCGCTGGGATATTCTCGCCATTGGTAGGCGAGAACATCCCGAGCGGGTTGCTGTGATGCGCTTTGCGTGTTTGAAGATGACCCTTGGCAGGCCAGCTTAATGGAACAAGCCGGCAATAAGAGCGCCTGCCAACACGGCAAGTCCGGCACCGAGACTGAACCAGAAACGAATCTGGCCCGCCATGCGCCAGCGCTGCCGTGGCGTGATGTGTCGTCTGCACACGCTGCACTCTCCTTGGCATTCCTGGGGTTAGTCGCCGTACCTCACTGCTGCGTACCGAATCTCCTTATCAGAGAAGTCGTAGACGTAGAGCCAGACAGGTTCTCCGATGCCGGGCCCAAGGTCGACGATGCCGAAGCTGTTCGGTATCGGCAAATAGGTAGCGTAGGTGCCAACATGTTCGATGCCGATGCGAAACTTGCTCACCTTGTTCACGGGCGCGACGAGCTTCATGAGCGGGATCATAGCCGGCTCCGTTCCGACGATCCTGCCAAGATAGACCACGATTCTTGTTGTGTGCGGTAGCTTGAGTGGCTCGCCCAGCTCAGTTGTTACGGTCTTCTTCCCGGCGAGTTGTTCACGGAACTTGTGGTAGGTCTGCTCCTTTTCCCGGGTTGTTTGGGGGATCTGGAAGCCTGTCATGAGGACGAGGACCATGATGAGCGCGCAGATGAGCAAGCGATGACGTTTCAGGTTACCGCTCTCCCGCGTGCGTCCCAGCAAGCGAGCCGCTTTTCGGTTCTGCATACCCTCTCCTCCTACTCTGGAATTTGAGCGAAGTGTTTGCCGCGTGATGGTGTCAACGAGCGCTACCTCCATCTTTTAATACAATATTTTTTTACTGCTGTCCACGTCACGTTAGCCGTTTACTTAGAATTGTTGTTTAATATAGATAGCAACATTCGAATGCCGGTTTCGAGGAGGAGGTGAGAGGAGCATGCCCTTCAGGCGGTACGTTGAACAGCCGATACAAACGATCTGTTTCGCCGACTTCGATGGCACACTTCTTGATGTGAACAAGGTGGTTCATCAGGATCTCCGTGCCGCGCTGCTCCGCTTCTTCGACAATGATATCGAGTTCTACGAGTTCACCTATGCAGCAGCGCGTAGTCGGGGCTGGACGCTCCGGAGGCACGTCGAGGCAGCACGTGCGCGGGGGGTAAAGTTACCTCTCGCCGAAATGGAGGCGGTCGTTCGCCGCAAGTTTTCTGACATGCGGCGGTATCTCTTCCACGATGTCCACGCGTTTCTCGAAACTGCTCAGCGTATGGGTGTCGTGCTCGCCCTTCTCTCATTCGGCGACCGCCGGTGGCAGGAATGGAAGATCGATGCCTGCGGCCTGCATGAGTTTTTCTCAGGTCGCATCTTCATCACCGAAGAAGAGGGCAGGAAAGACCGGGTCGTCTTGAGGCACGGACGGCATATGGACCGCATCATCGTGATTGACGACAGCGCCGACGAGCTCGACAGAGTGAGAGAGCTTGTACCCGGTGCGGAGACCTTCTGCATCGACCGTGTCTCTCGAGCCGTCGTTCATGCGGGGGATCTGGAGGCTCCCTGGCAGCTAGGTCGCTCCCTCGAGCGGCCCGTAAGCGAGATCCATGAACGGATCTCATCGCTCAGGCAAGTGCTCTCAACGTTCTCAAACGGCCGCCATCTGGCCGACCACAGTTAACCGGCGGGAGGAATCAAAACCTCCCGCCCCGTTTTTTATAAATGCCCGCTTGCTGAAATAGACCATTTGTGGCTATAGTGAACCAATGAAAAAGCTTACGGCTATCGCCCCGACGCGCATCGATCTTGCCGGCGGCACGCTCGACCTCCCGCCGCTTTTTTTATTTCATACGCCGACGGTTACGATAAATATCGCCACCTCCGTTTTTGCGCACGTCGAGATTGAAGAAAGCACCGTAATGAAAGTAATTTCCCGCGACCTCAATAGCGAAGCCAGTTTCAAAAATCCCGAGGATATCTCGTGGCGTGAGCACCCAAAACTCGAACTCATTCTCCGTCTCGTGAAGTCGTTTGCATTAAAAGAAAACGTAACAGTTTCCGTTTCATCAGACGCACCGCACGGCTCGGGTCTCGGTGCCTCCTCCGTGCTCGCGACGGCGCTCACCGCTGCGCTCGCCGAGTGGCGGCAAAAAACGCTTTCACCAAGAGAACTTGTCGAGTGGGCGCTCTCGATCGAAACCCAGGTCATCAAAGTGCCGGCCGGCTACCAGGATTTTTGGGGCGCTGTCTATGGAGGAGTACACGCGTACGAGCGGGCACTCGACGGCAATCTTATCCGCACGCCGCTTGGCTCGCCGGATTTCAGAAAAAAACTGGAAGAATATATGCTCCTGGTCTACACCGGCACGCCGCACTTTTCAGGGATGAATAACTGGCAGCTTTTTAAACAGCATATCGATGGCGATGCGGCCACCGTAACCTTTTTCGAAGTGCTTAAAGATAATGCGCTGGAGATGAAAACGGCGTTTGCAAATGAAAGCATTCCCGAAATTACCGAAGCCTTAAATAAGGACTGGCTGACGCGCAAAGCCATGCTGCCCACCATGTCGACGCCAGAGATCGATAAACTTACCGAGGAGGCCATGAAAATAGGCGGCCTTGCGCTTCGTGTTTGCGGCGCGGGTGGAGGAGGGTGCGCTCTGCTTTTAGTGGAACCAACAAAGAAAGCTGACGTAGCTAAACTTGCCGAAGGCATGGGTATGAAGATACTGAGCTCGAAGATAGCGGAGACGGGAGTAAAAACCGAGTGGTCGGGAGTGTAAACCGCTCTTAGGTAATTACTATTTCGGTGGCTTGCCCGCTTGCGAGCACAAGCAAGGACGAATAGGGGTATGATGTGAAACGGGGTTTATTTTATCTATGGAAGAGCAATCTATTTCGCGGGCGGCGGTCTATCGAGTCCTAAGAGACTATTGGGCGCAATATAAGCGGCGGCCGCTCAGGTCGTTTGTGGCTTTTTTCTTTCCGGCGACTGGCACGGTACTTGTGTTCTTTGTGCCGCCGCTTGTAATTGCCGGACTGGTGAATATGTTCGCTTCCGGAAATGTGATCACGTGGGATGCAATATTCAAATCTGTTCTCCTTTTTGGTGGCGCGGCGCTCGTGGGGGAGGCCATGTGGCGCATCGGCATGCATTTTTTGATTAAACTTGAGGCGGAGGGAATTGCGGCGCTGAACAAAGCCACATTCAAACGTCTCGTTGAACGTGACTATGATTTTTACGCGAATAATTTCGTGGGCTCGCTCACCAAAAAAGCACTCGCTTATTCGCGGAGCTTCGAGACATTTACCGATACGCTGAGTTTTACGGTAATGAAAAACGTACTACCGGTTTTCTTTGCGGCTATAATACTATGGCGCTACTCGCCCTGGATTCCGCTCGCGCTTGTCGCGATGATTTGCGTTGCGGTCAGTGTGGGTGTGCCTATTATCCGCCGGCGTTCGCGCCTGGTGGCCGTGCGGCACGCGGCGGGGAGCCGTCTTTCGGGCCGGCTGTCAGATGCCTTAACCAACATGCTTGCCGTAAAATCATTCGCCAAAGAATCTGTCGAAGAGTTCGCCTACAGCGGCTATGCGGACGACCACGCTGCCAAATTTAAAAAAGCAGCTGACTTTCAAAATCTGAGATTCGATATTACCATGTCGCCCCTCTACGTTTTAGCCAATGTCGTAGGGCTCGTGGCAGCGGTCTTCTTTACGAATACTCTGCATCTTCAGGCTGGCGTGATGGTGATTGTTTACTCCTACTATACGCTCGTTACCGCAGTCTTTTGGGAAATGAATCGTGTCTACCGCAATGTTGAGTCTGCCTTGGGCGAGGCAGCGGAGTTTGCCGAGGCCGTGCTCGAACCGCCGGCGGTGCAAGATGTGTCGAATGCGGCGCACCTCGACCCCGGAGAAGGGGACATTAGTTTTCGCGAGGTGAGTTTCAAATATAGAGATGTGGATGATGAAGAGGCCATGTTTCTCGCGAATTTCGATCTTGAGATCAAAGCGGGCGAAAAAGTGGGTCTCGTCGGTCCCTCGGGCGGCGGCAAGACCACCATCACCAAACTCCTTTTGCGGTTTATCGATTTGAACTTTGGCGAGATTACGGTGAACGGTCAGAATATAAGCAAAGTAACGCAATCTTCGCTCCGCGAGGCGATCGCCTACGTGCCG
>JBGOTK010000010.1:0-13982 GCA_041476445.1 Minisyncoccia bacterium
AAGCGCATGCGGTCGCCGCCGAAGACGCCAAACCGGAAAAGAAGGCACGCAAGAAAAAATAAGCTATGCGCCATCTTAAGCGGGGGAGAAAATTCAATCGAAAGCGCGGTCCGAGGAAGTCCTTTTTGAAGGGGCTGCTTTCGAATTTGATTCTCCGCGAAAAGATGCTTACGACCGAAGCGCGCGCCAAAGAAATCCGGCCGATGGTGGAGAAGCTGATTACGATCGGCAAAGCGCAGGACTTGGCCGCGCTCCGCTTGCTTATCTCCCGGCTGCCATCGAAGAAGGTAGCGGAGAAGATGTACTACGAAATTGCGCCCCGCTATAAGGAACGCCAAGGCGGCTATACTCGGATCACGAAGACCTCAAAGGCTCGGAAGCGCGATGGCAGCGTGGTTGCTCAGATTGAATTTATTTAAGGGCTTTGTCTCATGTTTCGAGGATTTTTCGAAGAAACATGAGGGACAAAACCTTACCCCCTCACTCAATGTTATAACTTGCAAAACTATTTTAAATCCAGTATTATAGGCGGACACAAAGCACCAGGTGCTTTTCGTTATTTAAGTGAGGGGGGTGCTCAGATTTGTAGTGAAATTTCGTTCGCTACCTGAGCTCTAAAATTTCAACAAATATGGCAGATCATGTAATCGACGCTAAAAATCGCCCCTTGGGCCGCATCGCGACAGAAATCGCTCATGCACTGCAAGGCAAAGATACGGCAAAATATGAGCGCAACAAGATAGGCGAGGGCCGCGTGATTGTAAAAAACGTGGGCGAACTTAAGGTTACCGGCAACAAGTTCGAGGGCAAGAAGTACTATCATCACACAGGCTATATGGGCCATTTAAAAACTGCCACGTTCCGTCAGGCGTTCGAGAAGAGCCCTAAGAAAGTTTTGGAACACGCCGTGCTCGGGATGCTGCCCAAAAATTTTATCCGGGCGAAGCGTATGAAACGCCTCATTATTGAATAATATGGCTCCGACTAAAGCTACTGCCGCAAAAACAACTCCCCCTGCCTCGCCGCCGGTATCTCCCAGCCGCTACTTTGAAGCGGTCGGCAAACGGAAAACGGCAATAGCGCGTGTGCGTATTACGAAGGGCACGGGCATTGTCGTAAACGGCAAGAAATTTGACGAATATTTCACCGTGAAGCGGCATGTGGCGGCGGTTAAGGCTCCCTTCGAACTTTCTGGACTTGAAAAAGATTTTTCTGCGTCAGCTAAGGTAGTGGGCGGGGGACCGAACGCGCAGGCGGAAGCCGTGCGCCACGGCATCGCGCGCGCGCTTACCGTTGCCGACCAATCGCTCAAGAAAAAACTGCGCCGCGCCGGTTACTTAACGCGCGATCCACGTATGGTGGAGCGCAAGAAGTACGGACTAAAGAAAGCTAGAAGGGCGCCGCAATGGCAAAAGCGCTAAAAATAAATAAAACGAGAGCCTAGGCTCTCGTTTTATTTATCTACTCGTGCATTTAGTGAGGATACGTTACACTACCTCTGATAGAGCCTATGGCGTACACGCCCATATCGCCTAAAAAACTCGCTGTACTTTTCCTCGCCTTCTTTGCGTTTCACGGCTTTGCCCTCTGGTATCACTGGTACTACGTGTTCCCCTGGCTTGATGTGCCCATGCATATGGTCGGCGGTTTTCTTTGCGCTCTACTCGTGCTTATGCTCCTGCGTCGTTACTCGGGCCTCCTCGATCACGCAAACGACGGCGATATACTCTTTATGGTCTGGGGCGGGGTGGCCCTTATCGGCATATTTTGGGAGTTTCAGGAGTTCTTTTTTGATGTCTTTCTAACCGCGCGCTATGCACTAGACGCGCTTCAACCAAACGCGGCCGACACGTTAAAAGACCTCGCCGACGATCTCCTAGGAGCATTTTTAGCATTCTCAATGCTAAAAATGCAGCGAAAAGCGACAAGCGAATAGTGAAA
The DNA here is from genome assembly GCA_041476445.1 of Minisyncoccia bacterium. GTDB lineage: Bacteria > Patescibacteriota > Minisyncoccia > UBA6257 > JACOXY01 > JBGOTK01. The sequence goes on from JBGOTK010000010.1 coordinate 1,942, forward strand.
AGATAGAAGCAAAGTCAATTTCACTTCACTTACCACAACACTTTTCGCTTTTCTCTCTTCGTTCCTCGCTAGTTTACTACTGCCCGAACGGAAAGGTGTAGAGGTCGCTCCCTTTAAGCATGTAAAGTGCATCTTCTGTTTCCGAGTAGAAATAGGTTCCTACGCCGTCGCTTATGAGGTATACGTTTACCGGGTTAATGCCGTCAGTTTCAGTAAAGTACACGCGGCCGTCGCCATATTTTAATATAAGATGTGCTGAATCTTTATACCAGGCAAACGACGTAATGGCGCCGTTCACCGGCAAATAGAAACTTGTCTTGTCGCTTAAACCTATAGATTCTACATTTATCTTGTTGTCCTCATCGATAAAAGCGATTTTTTTCTTGTCTGGTGAAATATCAAAATATACCGCTCGCGTTGCTACTGTTGCCGAAGTGGTGGCTGTCGAACTGGTGACGGCAAGCAACTTGGAATCAAGCAGGTAAATAATATCCGGGCGGTTTGTATCGGTAATACCCATGGCTTTCGTCACGTGCCCGGGGAGGTCGCGGGCAACTGCTTGGGCAGCACTCAGCACTGGGTCATAGCGCATCAGCCGGTTTTGGTTGTCCTCCCAGAGCACCGTGTGCGTGTCAGTTGTTAGATACTGGACTCCCGTGTCGGCGATGAGCGTGATATCGTTGCCTGTCGTATCAAGCAGATAGAGCCCATTTTGCGTGGCGACGAACAGTTCGGCATCTGATTGCGGATGAAATGCCACAGCCTGCAGCGCCGGTTTGCCGCCAAGTTTCAGCACACTCGTGCGCAACGTATAAAAAAGCTTGTTTATGTCAATGGGCGTGCTAGTAGCGCTGGTAGGTTGAAGCGAGGAGAGCAGATACGTGCCAGCGGTAGTTTTCGTGAGAACAAACTGATTGTCCGGGGAGGCACTTATGAACTCGCCGCCGGGCAAGATGGTATCAGCGAGCGAAAGTGTACCACTTGCGTCCTTTTCGACGTGGTGGGTTCCGAGCGGGGTGATCGAGAAGACATCGGATTTCGCTTTTTTTGCGGGATGGTTGCTCACGAGGAGCGCCGAATCCACCTCGCTTACCAGAGAGGGCTCGACAAAAATAGTTTTATGCCAGGGACGGTAGCCGTCGGCTAAAAGTTCGAGATCGTGCGATCCCGGAATGATGTTATCGATGAGCGTACCGCTTTGCAGAAACCAGCTTTTGTTCTTGATTGGCTTGCCGTCCAGAACAATATTGGCCTGAGCCGGCTCTGATAGTATAAAAATGCCACCGATTTTTGAGAGCGTCAGCTCTTTGGTATTCAGCCGGTAGCCCTGCGAATAGAGCGTGATCGCGCAACCCGCCAAGAGGAAGATAAAGAAAAAAAGATAAAAGAAGATTTTGCGTTTCCGATAGGACATAAGTTTCCTCCCTGGAGAGGGAGGTTGGTTTCGATATTATGCTATATTTCTTTCTTTTTGGAAAGAGGTGTACAGGCGTGACCAAAACCGTCTCTTTTTTTGTTTGCACTTCCGTGTTTGGGCGTGCTAGGCTATAGTACTTACACTCGTTTTTATTACTATGTTTGTCACAAAAATCGGTATTGATCTCGGCACTGCGAATACGATCGTGTTTGTTCCCGGCAAAGGTTTTGTCATTAACGAACCGACCATCGTAGCCCTGTCGCAGCCTGATAACACTGTGCTCGCCGTGGGCCACGAGGCGAAAGACATGATCGGCCGCACGCCGGCGGATATTGTAGCCTACCGTCCGCTTAAGGACGGAGTAATCGCCGACTACTACATCACGAAGGCGATGCTCCGCTACTTTATCCGCAAAGCCATCGGCAACATGAATATCCTGAAGCCGGAGGTTGTAATTTCCGTGCCGGCCGGTATTACGCAGACCGAACGCCGCGCAGTCATGAACGCGGCCCGCGAGGCGGGTGCCCGCGAGGCCTTTGTGGTGCGCGAACCGATCTTGGCTGCGCTTGGCGCGGGCATTCCGATTAACGCGCACTCCGGCAATATGGTGGTGAATATCGGCGGCGGTACCTCAGAGGTCGCGATCATATCGCTCGGCGGCATTGTCTCCTGGGCCTCGGTGCGCGTCGCGGGCAACAAGTTTGATCAAGCGATTATGGACTATATAAAGAAGAAATACGGCATTGCAATCGGCGAACAAACTGCGGAAACCATCAAAATAGAAATAGGCTCGGCGCTGCCCATGAAACAAAAACTAGAATTCCGGTTGCGCGGGCGCGACCTGGTGACCGGCTTACCGAAAGATTTAGTGGTGAATTCAAACGAAATTGCTGAATCATTGAATCAGCATCTTGTTGATATCGCCTCGGCGGTACAAAAAGTATTCAACGAAACGCCGCCGGAACTTGTGGCGGATGTGATGGAAAAGGGGATACTTCTCTCGGGTGGCGCCTCGCAGCTTCGCCATTTGGGTGATTTTTTTGAGCGCCTCCTCGGCGTACAGACCTATCTCGCCGAAGACCCGCTCTTTTGCGTAGCCAAGGGTACGGGCCTCATTTTGAACCACGTAGACGTCTATAAACGGACGTTGCTTACTAAAGTAGCCTAACATCATGCCGGACCGAATGGGGGGCCTTCATACGCTGCAGCACAGCTATCTTTATCTCAGTGAGAATCAGCCGCAGATAAAAAAAGCCGCAGAGAAACTCGCGCGAGAGCTTGAATGGGGCAGCGAGAAAAAAACGGGCGCCCTCCTCGACGCGTCTTTTTTTGGCAGTGATGGAAAAAACTCGATAAGCATTGATGAAATCCGCCGGATCAAGGAATTTTTGTCCCAGAAACCATTTACCAGTCCGCGGCGAATAGCGATCATTGAAAATGCCGATTGTATGACAACTGAGGCGCAAAACGCCCTCCTCAAAATTTCCGAGGAGCCACCGCCGGGCGCGCTCATTATCATGCTCGCGCGACGGGAGGAAAATTTTTTGCCAACTATTCTCTCGCGGTTTCAAAAAATATACTTTAGGGTACAGGGTATAGGGTATAGGGTGGAGGGTAATGAACAAACAAAACAGGTACACGAACTGGTGAAAAAATTCTTGGTCTCGCCTCGGAAAACAAGAAGCGAAATTATAAAAGAAGTAGTCTCTAAAGAGAACGAAGCAGAGGCCGATATCACGGAAGTTTTTTTGAACCAGCTTATGGCCGAGCTTGCCAAAGATATGCGCCGCAATACTTCAAAAATGAGGGAAATCCTAGAAGAAATGAGGGTTTTGGGGGATTATAGCTTGAACCGGAGGCTGCATCTTGAAAAAATATCATCATTGTGGTATAATTGAGCCCACAATGGAATCCCGTTAGAAGCCGCGGTCACAATGGGCCGCGCTCTTAGCATGGAGATCCGAGGATATTTATGAAAAACAGTCGTCAATATAATCAGCGGACGCTAACCGCGACCTGTCCCGTTAGAAATATAAAGGTCATGGATACTATTAATGTTGATATAAAGGGCAGTAAAGTTAGCTCTTCACATTCAATGAAATGTGAAATTTCTAACGGGGCCTGCTTCTAACGGGATGGAATCCATCGTAAAACTGATACTCGTCTTTTGCGGGCTTATCGCAATCGTCGTGTTGCTTCCCAATATCCTGGTGCTCAGCTCAACCGGGGTTTTTAACGCTAGCCAGCCTGCCATGGACAATCTCGGTACCGTTAATGCGGCTGCAGCTCAAACCGGCCCGACTGGTCTCGTGGCAATCTCTTTTGACGGAGGCGCAACATTCAATGAAGCGCAGATTGCAGACGGTGTCGCGCAAAACATTTTGACGATCAAAAGCCGCGGCGGGGAGGGGGGCAGGGCGTCCGAGCGGGTTTTTTATGCCGGCACTGATCATGGGCTTCTCATGAGCAAAGACAACGGGCTTACCTGGCACACGTGGACCGACCTCGAAAAGAACATCGACGCGAATACGGCGATCTACGACATTGAGTTTGATCCCTATACGGACGCAATTTTTGTGGCGGCGGTAAAAAACGGGTTTGGCATCGTTTGGCGCAGCGAAGATAATTTTATGACCATTCAGTCAATCTGGAGCGAGCCCAAGATGCCTGCCTATGCTCTCGCTCTTCACGACGGATATGTGCTCATTGGTTTGGCCGACGGGCGGGTGCTTAACTACGATCCCGACCTCAATACGTTCGCCAAGCTCATTTCCTTCAACTCGGCAGTGCGCCGCCTCAAAGGTACGTTTACCAATGATGTCGTGGCCATGCTCGAGAATGGAGACATCTACCGCTCAACCTCGCCCGCCGAGGCGTGGACCAAAATACAGAGCACGGGCGGAGTGACGCAATCGTTCCTGCCGTTTTTCGGTCCCAGCGTCCCGAAGTCATTCGGCATCGCTATTGATACCTTAAGTCCGTCCGCCTATTATCTCGCCCGAAGCAATGGACTTTTCCGTTCGGACGACCGCGGCGATACTTGGAATCTTGTGAACTCCATACTGCCGAATGGGGCGGTGATCGACTCAGTCGCGGCCCATGGCGGCAATCTGTATGTTACAAGCGGCAGCAAGCTTTACGAGAGCTCCGACGGCGACGTGAGTTGGAAAATAAAGGAGCCGCTTGCGACCAAAAAGCGTCTCGCTCCCATCTATATAACTGGCAGCGGCTCGATCGTGGTGGTGGGCACTCGGCTGTAGCTCTCTGGTCTTTCATCTACCTCCCAGTGGGCGTATAATTTGCTCCGGCAACTTAGACGAGGAGGTGGACATGAAGCAGACTAGGCAGAGGCAGTACATTCTGGTGAGCTTCGCTCTGAAGAGTGTACTCGAGACGTACACGGAGAGCGGGAAGGTCCGAGGCTCTATGAGGGCGCTCCGGACCATCCTAAAGATGTTGGGGGGTCAGGAAAAGCCACCCCGTATAGCGGTCCGGAAGGGAATGGTGATCTACACCTTGTACTTCTCTTTCCCGTCGGAGATTTCGCTCCAACCAGATCAACAGGCTAGCATCTTGGAGCATATCTTCGGTCTCTCGGACGCGCTTTCTGGTATCACCCGTTCGTTCAGGTATGCCAAGAGCGACGGGATCTTCTCGACACGACGTCGTAGCCAGAACTGAGAAACTCTGCATGGAGGGAGCGCCCGCGCGCTCCCTTGCCTTATTTGGCATACCAGGTAGTAGAAATTCGATTAGATTGAGATATAATTGAATTAAATTTGCCGGAGGGGCGAACAATCGAATTTTCACTACCTGGCATAAAAATACGTTACAAATACTCTTATGGACCCCGAACTCAAGAATTTCGAAGCAAGTTTGAGGACAACAGCAAATAAGCTGCATGAAGAATTTATTACGCTCCGCACCAACCGGCCCACCACCAAACTCGTCGAGGACATAAAAGTCGACTATTTTGGGCAGGAGATGCCTCTTAAAGCACTCGGCACGATCGGCATTCAGCCGCCGCGGCAAATTACGATTACGGTCTGGGATAAAAATGCGCTCGCGCCTGCGGCTAAAGCGATTGAAGTCTCGGGCATCGGCATGACGCCGAACATGGAAGGAAATACCATTCGATTAAATTTGCCCGCACTGACTGATGAACGCCGCGAGGAGCTTAAAAAATTGGTCAAAAAAACAGCGGAAGAAACGCGCATTAAAATCCGGCTTGCTCGCGAGGACATGATGAAAAAAGTAAAAGCCGCCGAAGACAGGGGAGAAATGGGCGAGAGCGAGATGTTTAAGCTCAAAGAGCAGGTGCAAAAGATGGTCGAAGACGCGAACGGTAAAATTGAAGATATGCTTCAGGCCAAGGTAAAAGAAATCGAGGAGTAGCTCAAGCAGGGTATAGGGAATAGGGTTTAGCCAATGGGGTATAGGAAAGTCAGATCGCAAATCGCTCATCATTCATAAACTATGAAAATAAAATTACGGGAGGTGACATCATTTTCGAAATATCTTACGACCGCGGCACTACTGGCCGTTTTTATCCTCGGCATATTTTTCGGTATCCAGTATGAGCGGAATGCCGAGGCGCTTGCCGGCATTGCGCCGGGGAAGCAGATTATGCTCTCAGCTTCCATCGCGCCGCAGACCCATTACGGCTCTACGCCGGTGTTTCCAAGATAAGAATTCATAGAGTCTCAGTTTTGGAACAAAACTGAGACTACCTATCTCCCGTAAGCGCAGGCTGCTTTTCGTACGGAATGCCTGCCTGCCCACGGCCCCGCAGTTGTGGAGCCTCGCCTTTGGCGGGGCGTGGCCGGTAGGCAGGTCGCGCAAGTGATTCGAGCTAGGTCTTGCGAAGCTAAGTCGATTCGCTGAGCGCAAGTTGTTTCGAGCCGCTGGAGTAAGAAAACAGCGCTTCCAGTAGAAAATGCAAACTGAGTTATTGGCACTCTTGACCATAGAGTGCCAATTGCTATAATACCTACTAACCACACGAATGTACGAATTCGTATGTTCATATAGACTCGGAGGTTCGTGCGGTAGAATTCCATGCAAGAACGCACTGAGGATATCTTGCTAAAAACAATTGAAGAATATATCAAGTCTGGCGAGCCGGTCAGCTCCCAGTTGCTCTTTAAGCGGTATGGCTTCGGCATCAAGCCAGCGCGGATACGCGCCGAGCTGAATATTCTCGAAGACGAGGGCTGGCTTTCGCAACCTTATACCTCAGGGGGCCGCGTACCGACCGACCGGGCTTACGAGCGCTATGCTAACCTCCTCCGCGAGCGCATGCATGGAGAAGCGGTGCGCCGGTCGTTTCATGACCTGGCCCAGAGCTTCTTTGAAGGCAAGTACGGCCTGTTTGTAGATGAATTTGCCGACGAGGTACGCGGTCTCTCTGTGGGCTTTGCGGTAGACGCCGGGCAAACCTGGAAAAGCGGCATCGATGCGCTCTTTGATTCGATTGACGCAACAAGCGCCGATGTGTTTCGGGAGATTGCCAAGGAGTTTGAAATGCTCGAGGAGCGGATCGCGAAGCAATTAGACCTCGTGCGCGCCATGAAGGCAGGACTGCAGGTGTTTATCGGCGAGAAGAGTCCGTTTATGAAGAGTGATGCCTTAATAACACTTTGCGATCTCTATGAGACCGAAGAGGGGGAGGTATTCGTGATGTCGGTCCACCCCAAGCGCACCGACTATCGGGAGCATCTTAGAACATTTTATGGGGTGCGACAGGCCATTCAACAGAAGCAAAAACGCGAACATGCCTAATGACGAAGAACTAAAAAAAGAAGCCGACGGGCAAAACTCCAGCGCAGCGGGCGAAGAGGAGCTTACCGAGTTAAAAGAGAAACTTGAGCTCATAAGCCGGGAGCGCGATGAGTATTTGAATGGCTGGCGGCGCACTAAGGCAGACCTCGCGAACTATCGGCAGCAGGAGTTCACGCGGCTTGAGGAAATGGTGAAATTCGGCAATGAAGACATCCTGAGAGACATCATCCCGGTTATCACTAACTTCGATCTCGCCGTAGCCGCGCTTAAAAAGCAGGGCCGGGAAGATGCCGGCATCACGATGATCCGAAACCAGCTTGAAGAAAGCTTAAAGCGCCGCGGGCTCGAGCGCGTACCGCTTGAACCGGGGAAGCTCTTTGATCCGGCGAAAGAAGAGGTACTCCTTGAGGAAGAAGCGGACGGGCCGCCCGGGAGAGTGCTCGAAGTGCTTGAGGACGGATTCACGCTGCACGGCAAACTCGTAAAGCCGGCGCGGGTAAAAATTAGCAAGGAAAAGGCGAACGCATAAAAATTAACAAATAACATTATGGCAAAAATTCTAGGTATTGATTTGGGAACGACAAACTCGGCCATGGCGGCGCTGCTCGGCGGCGAGCCGAAGATAATCGAAAACGCCGAAGGCGGACGCACTACGCCATCGGTAGCCGCGCTCTCAAAGTCGAACGAACTTTTGGTCGGCATGCTCGCGAAGCGGCAGGCGGTCACGAATCCCAAGAACACTATTTTTTCGGTGAAACGGCTCATTGGCCGCAAATTTTCCGATCCCGAAGTCGGGCGGGACAAGGCCTGGCTCCCGTATGACATCCGCGAGTCCTCGACCGGGGGCGTAGAAATCAAACTGGGCGACGACTGGAAAACGCCGGAGGAGATTTCCGCGATGATCCTCTCGAAACTTAAAAAGGACGCGGAGGCGAAATTGGGCGAGAAAATAGAGGAAGCGGTTATCACGGTACCCGCCTATTTTGACGATTCGGAGCGGCAGGCGACGAAGACGGCGGGCGAAATCGCCGGGCTTAAAGTGCAGCGGATTTTGAACGAGCCCACTGCCGCGGCGCTGGCCTATGGACTCAATAAAAAGAAAAATGAGAAGATTGTCGTCTACGATTTCGGCGGCGGCACCTTCGATATCTCGGTGCTTGAAGTAGGGGATGATACGGTTGAGGTGAAGGCGACAGGCGGCGACACGCATTTGGGTGGCGATGATTTCGACAAGCGCATTATCGAGTACGTGGTGAATGAATACAAAAAACAGGAGGGCATCGATGTCTCCAAAGATCCGCTGGCCATCCAGCGTCTTCGGGAGGCAGCCGAGCGGGCGAAGCATGAGCTCTCGAGCGCCTTTGAAACGGAAATCAATCTGCCCTATATCACTTCCGATGCCGCGGGTCCGAAACATCTGCTGCTTAAGGTTACTCGGGCGAAGCTTGAAGAGTTGGTAAAGGATTTTATTGACCGCTCCATCGAGCTTATTAAAGAAACCGTAACCTCAGCCTCGCCTAAAGGCGCCGGCTTCACTATTGCGGAAATCGATGAGGTGATTCTCGTGGGCGGGCAGACGCGCATGCCGAAAATCCAGGAGGCAGTAAAGACACTCTTCGGCAAAGAACCGCACCAGGGCATCAATCCCGATGAAGTCGTGGCGATTGGCGCCGCAGTGCAAGCAGGCATCCTGCAGGGCGATGTGAAAGACATCTTGTTGCTCGACGTCACGCCGCTTACGCTCGCGATCGAAACCTACGGCGGCGTGGCGACGCCGATGATCTCGAAGAATACGACTGTGCCGACCGCGAAGACGCAGATATTCTCAACGGCGGCCGACAATCAACCTTCGGTTGAGATACATGTGACCCAGGGCGAGCGGCCCATGTCGGCGGACAATAAAACACTCGCGCGCTTTATCCTTGAGGGAATTCCGCCCGCGCCGCGCGGCACGCCGCAGGTCGAAGTCGCGTTCGACATCGATGCGAACGGCATTCTCTCGGTCTCAGCTAAAGATAAAGCCACGGGCAAAAGCCAAAGCGTAAAGATCCAAGCTTCTTCGGCGCTCAGCAAGGAAGAGATCGATCGCCTGAAGCAGGAGGCAGCAAAACATCAGGCGGAGGATGAGAAGCGCAAGCTATTCATCGAAACAAAAAATCAGGCCGAATCGCTGGCCTATTTTGCCGAAAAATCGTTGAAGGAGGCGGGGGAGAAGGTGAAGGACGATATTAAACAGGGCATTCAGGTAAAAATCGACGCGGTGCGCAACACCATTAAAGACGTCGAGGGGCGCACCAAGGATGCATTGCCGAGCGACGTCGACACCGAAACGGTAAAACGCGTTGCTGACGAGCTATCGAGCGAAATTCAAAAGATAGGCCAAGCCATGTATAATGAGGCGAAAGGTCCGGAAGGTCCGAAACCAGAAGAAGGTAACACCGCGAACGATGGAGGGGGATCTGCTTAATGCACAACCAGTAGCGGAAGTTGATCTTTCGCGCACAAAGATAAGCGTGCTCGGCTGCGTCGGGATACTTCTGGCCGTGGGCTTGTCCTATACGCTCTCGCAGTTTTTTCTAAATCCTTCGCCCGTGGCGCTCGGCTATGTCTCGGTGCTCGCGGGACTTTTTCTCGTCGTTATTTTTTTGGAGGCGCTGCTCATTAAAGAATTCTCTCGGCTGGCTTCGTTCTTATTCTTAAACACACTCGGACTTGCGCTCATGTTCCTGCTTGCGCCGTCGGTCGCGCTCTTTATCGGTTCGTTCCTTGCCTTCGCGTTTTTTCAGTGGGGCTCGGCGAACGCCCGGGGAGAAATGGGCAATGGTTTGAAGCTCCGCATGACGCGCATTGCGCGCCTTGTTATGCCGAAAGCCGTGACGGCGCTTTCGCTTTTTATCGTAGCGGCCTATATCGGCGCCATTCAGCATTCCACCGCCTTTGTCTCCAAAGATCTCTTTACCCAGCTGGTATTGCCTACCGACTCAGTAGTGCGCTATTTTTATCCGGGCGTGACCTTTACCGAAACGGCTGGCGAAGCGCTCAATCAGATCGGCACCGAAGCGGTGCACAGGAATCCAGAGGTGGAAAAACTTTCGCCGGCTGACCAGGAGCGGCTGGCCGCAGAGTACGCGGCGGCTTTTAAAACCCGTATTGCGGGCGAATATCTTAAAGTCGACGTCCGGGACGAGGAACCGGTAATCGATCTGCTTTACCGGGCGTTTTCTTCGTATGTCGCGAACATTCCCGATACAGGCGCCGCGCCATACGCTTCCGCAATCTTCGCGCTAATCCTTTTCCTCGTCATTCGGAGCATCGGCACGCCGTTTTATTATATTGTGACGGTCTTTGCGGTGCTGGTCTATCAAGTGCTGCGCGCCACCGGTTTTCTTGTTTTGGCGCTTGAAACGAGGACAAAAGAGATACTTGTTTTGAAATAGAAGAAGTCATATAACATAGAGCATGTGTCTTGTATCCGTTTATGCGTCTGTTTTATGATCCACGGTACATGTTTTAAGCCCAAATCATGAAAGACTATTATAAAATTCTAGGAGTTCAAAAAGAAGCGTCTGAAGAGGACGTGAAAAAAGCCTATCGCAAGCTGGCGCATCAGCATCATCCGGATAAGAAGGGTGGCGACGAATCCAAATTTAAGGAGATCAACGAAGCCTATCAGGTATTGTCGAACAAAGAGAAGCGCTCGGCCTATGACCGTTTTGGCACTGCCGACGTGCCGCCGGGCGCGGGTTTCGCTGGCGGCGGGAACCCTTTCGCCGGCTTCGATTTCGGCAACATCAACGTAAATTTCGATGGCGCGGACGATCTCGGCGATATCTTTGGCGCTTTTTTCGAGGGCATGGGCGTGCGCGGGAAGCGGCGCAGCTTCGAGCATGGCGCTGACCTTGAGATGCGAGAGGAGATTACGCTCGAAGATGCGTTCCGCGGCGCCAGAAAAACGGTGCGACTTGAGATGCTCACCAAGTGCGAATGGTGCGAGGGCAAGGGGTATGATGCGAAGAAGGGTACAGTAAAATGCGCGACTTGCGGTGGCCGCGGCGAGGTGCGTGAAACACGGCGCACGTTTTTCGGTAATTTCGAGCAGGTGCGCGAATGCACCGATTGTTTCGGCACTGGTGAAAAACCGAACGAACCCTGCCCGATCTGCGCGGGCGCCGGACGGGTGCGCGGTACTCGTGAAATTGCGTTCGAGATTTTGCCCGGTGTGAGCGACGGCCAGATCATAAAAATAACTGCGGGCGGCGAAGCGGGGCTCCGCGGCACTCCGGCGGGGGATCTCTATGTGCGTATCGCCATAAAAAAACACCCAGTGTTTATGCGCGAAGAAAGCGATCTCTACGCGACGGTGCAGCTCAGTATCGTGAATGCGCTCGCGGGCAAGGGTATGACCCTGCGCGGCATTGACGGCAAGGAGGTAAAAATTGACCTGCCACCTGGTTTTAATTTGCGCGAAAAGTTCAGAATAAAAGGCGAGGGCATGCCACGCTTTCGTTCTTTTGGCCGCGGCGATCTGTATGTTTCGATCGACGCGATTCTCCCCAAGAAAATAAACCCGAAGGCGCGCAAGCTTTTAGAGGAACTTGAAAATGAACTATAGAAATGGTTAAATAAGCCGGTTATCTGTCCCGATAGCTCTGCCTGTCGGTTTACCCGCCGAAGCTTTAGCGTAGGAGGGCAGGCAGGTCAGTTGGGTTAAATGCAAACAACTTTGCATTTAGCGGGTTTCGACAATAAGCGAAAATTGTTTTGGTGCCCCTATAGCTCAGTTGGGCTTGAAGTGAACAACTTCACTTCAAGCGGGCAAACCTTTAGAATTCAATGGATGCCC
>JBGOTK010000011.1:0-13758 GCA_041476445.1 Minisyncoccia bacterium
GAAGAGGGGATGAAAAATCTTATTAAAGACTACAAAGTAACTTCTACGCGGAGCGAATTGTATCAAAAGGAAGATAAATTCTGCGATTATATGTTTGTATCATCCGATATTGAAGTAAAAGATTTCAAAGTACTTCTGAATGAGGTCTCTGACCACTTACCGCTCTATTTGGAATTCGAATAGTATGGATCCTAAAATTCCTCCCAGAATCCTCACTGGTGCAGGGCTTAGCATGTTTGTAGATACTGTAAAACTGCGCGAGCTGGCACTCCCAGTCGTAGACATTGATATCAAAGATTTGATCTGGCAATTTAATATGCCCGTATGGGAAAAAGACGGTACTGACGACTGGAATCTGACACCTTGGCAGGTGATCAGGAAAGAAGAGGGGACAACGGTGCACCAGAAATGCATTGAAGAAGCCGATCTTACCTTTCCCATTATACTTACCGAATATAATTCCAGGCTTGTGGCATTGGATGGCGTGCACCGCATTGTGAAGGCGTATATGCTTGGGGAAGAGAAAATAAAGGCAAAAATTATCCCGGGAGAGTATTTGATCAAAAAAGAGTTTCAAAGTGAATAATAAGCTTGTATGGCGATTACCAAACAATTCATTGCAGTGCGGGCCGTTATTATGCATGAGGGCAAGGTGCTTATTATTCGCGAAGCGAGCAACTATAGAGGCGGCACTAATCACGGGAAGTATGATTTTCCTGGTGGCAAGATAAAAGTGGGCGAATCAATAGAAGGGGCAATACAACGTGAAGCTAAAGAAGAAGCGGGGATGGAAGTGCGGATCGGCAAAATATTTTTCGTAACTGAATGGAGGCCCGTAGTGCGGGAAGAAGAGATCCAAATTATCGGTCTTTTCTATTTGTGCACTCCAATAAACACCAATGTGAAATTGGGAGCAGACTTTGACGATTTTCAGTGGATTGACCCCAAAAAGTTCGCAGACTACCCGCTTATTGATGCGACGCAAGCGGCACTCAAAACCTTAATCTAAAAACTCCCCGCTTGGGGAGTTTTTAGAAATTAATTACGTAAGGAATTACGTAATTCTTTACGTAGTTGCCGGTGTGCTTGTCGTCGTTGGCGGAGTCGAAGTAGCGGAAGGCTTGAAGACCAACTTCAGAGCGGCAGTCGCATTTTTGACCGCTTCTTTGAAATCGCTAAAGGCCTTATTCACTGCCGTTCTCCGGGCGTCCACCAAAGGCTTCAAGGCGTCGCCATTTTTGGTTAAGAGATCGCGGTGGCTCCGCAGATCTTTCCGAGCGGTCTCGATACTCGCCATGAAAGCGGCGCGCACCGTCTTGGGGTCAGTCCCTGCGGCGCAGTCAGATTTAGCCTTATCGACTGCAGTCTGTACCGCAGTCTTGAATGTCGTGACATAGCCGTCGACGGCAGTCTGCCGATCGGCAATGGCTTTGTCCACGCCGTCGCGGAAGGCCCTAATTGCCGCATCTACCGCCGCACGGCGCGCGGTTACAGCGGCGTCAATTGCAGTGATGAATGTCTCCACCGTCGCCTTTTGTGTGTCCGTTGTCGCACGGGCGCGTAGCTTCGTGTAGTGCTCGCCGCGGTTCTCATCGAATTTGTTACGATTATCGCTTAGCTTCGTCGAGCGGTCATCGCGGCGTGAGTCAATATTTTTGCCACGGTTACTCCGTGCGTCAAGCAGACGCGTAGTTGAAGAGGCGACTTCACTTGAAACACGGGCGGCAACCTGGTCTACCAGTGAACAGAAGTTCGCCGTCTGACCTTCTGTGCGTACTGGCTTTGGGCCGCGGGGGGTCGAGGTACTGTCTTCGGCGTTTACGATCGGCAGTGCTGTTTGGGTGATAAGCATAGCGCTTATACCGAAGATGCCGATGAATTTAGTAATTACCATAAGATGAATCGAACCCCCCCATCGCTTGCGCATCGGAATTTAAGTCGGCCGAAGACGAATCGTTGAGCTCCTGGTTCATGAGCGCCGCTTCGGTGTCGGCATCCGCTTGTACAGCGGTTACGGCATCGTCGACATTGCCGGTAGCGGCAACTGCGGCTACGCTATTTGGCTGTGCGGTCGGAGCGGGCGTCGGCGTATTTTGTGCAACCGGCGCGGGCGGGGTATTGGTGTACTCCTCAGAACCGTTCATTGACGTATTCCAGTAGTAGAGTGCGCCGCCTAAGAGGACAAGCGTAATTAAAACCGGAACCGTTATTTTCCATATCTTATTCATTGGGTATGGGGAAGTGGGTTTATATGTTTCACGACCTTTAATAGGTTCGGGGGCTGCAGTATCTGATGTAGGGATGAGCGGCGCTGATTTTTCGTCGCTCGTGTTTGGGCGGGTAAACCCTCCGTCGCTAACGCTAGGGTGGGCAAGTAAAATTTTATTCAGCAAGGCTTTTTCTGGCAGGATCTGGGAACCGGCGGCTTCCAAAAGGTCGATGGTGCGCAAAATATCGGCGTAGGCTTCGCCGTGTTCCGGATCACGCAGTAGCGTATCACGCGGCGACCCTGCGTCGATCGTCTTTAGCACTTCATCAATCAGTTCATCTTCAGACATCGTGTTGGATGACCTGCCGAAGGGCGGCAAGTCCGCGGGAGTGAAGCTGGCGAACCGCATCTTCGGACTTGCCCATGATTTCGGCGATTTCTTTGTTTGAGAAGTCATTTATGAATTTGAGTACCAAAGCATCGCGCTGCTCATCGGTGATTTTTTGGAGCGCGGTATGCACGTCATTTTTAATTTCATTTTGGATAACTTTGTCGTGCGGCGTCGCGTCTCCTGAGGCGATTTCCTCGGCCCCCTGCATCTCGTCGAGGCGGACGTCTTTCTTCTTCCGCCAAAAATCAATTACAGTATTTCTCGCTACCGCGAAAAAATAGGGGAGGGGCAGCTGTTTCGGCGGCTCGCCAGTTTGCGCTTCATACACCTTGAGGAACACGGTCTGCACCAGATCTTCAGCCAAAGCATGGTCATTTACCCGTAGGCGGATATAGCGGAACACAGGCACGAAATAACGGGCGTAGAGGTCTTCAAACCCCAGCCCATGCGCATTGTCGGTAAATGTCCGCGGCCGCTTGCTTTCTTGATTGGCTTTTAGACTCATAACATGTAACGCAGAAAGTTAATTTTTGTGACGCTCCGGTTGTCGAGTACTCATTTTAGACTCTTAAGGCCATCTTTAAAAGTGGACGTCCGAGAGCCTCATTTCTTACTGGATGGGCATGGGCATTAATCGGATATATGATTGCTGAGTGGTAGCGATCCTCTGGAATATCAGAAGTGTATATAATGTAGGCTCAATATTTCGGACGGCTGATGCCGCGGGCGTCGAGCAGCTCTATCTTGCGGGGCTTACGCCGACACCGCTCGATCGTCTGGGTAAGGTGCGGCCGGATATGCACAAAGTGTCGCTGGGCGCTGAAGCGAGCGTGCCGTGGAAAAAGTGCGGTGCGCGCACGCCCGATATGCGCAGATTGATCGCGCAACTCAAGCAGGCTGGCTACGCGGTATTTGCGCTCGAAGATGCGCCCGAAGCCAAGCCGCTCTACCTTGCCCGGGTGCTCAAAACATGCCGAGAGCCAGTTGCCGCCGGACGCCTCTGTCTGATTCTCGGGAATGAAGTGCGCGGTGTTCCCCCGTCAGTATTAAAGATGGCCGACCAAGTGTTTAAAATTCCCATGCAAGGCAAAAAAGAGTCACTGAACGTTAGCGTCGCTTTCGGTGTGGCTGCTTTTTGGTTCCGCCTCGCGCATCATCACGGGTAATGGGGTATAATAAAGGCGCAATGAGAGTCTGGATTATCCTTGTGTTGCTGCTGGGGGTTTTGGGTGTAAGCTGGTACGCAAGTGAATCTGTTTTTTCGAAACCGCTCGCTCTGCAGACCGGGAATTTTACACAAGTCATGATTGGCACGCATATGTTGCGGGTGGAGGTGGTGGATACCGAAGCTGGACGCGCGCAGGGACTTTCGAACCGCAATGAGATTGGATCGGACGGCATGCTCTTTATATTTCAAACGCCAGGCGTGTATCCCTTCTGGATGAAAGACATGCGCTTTCCGATCGATATCGTATGGCTTAGCGGCGGGACGGTGCTCGGGTTTGTCGACTCGGCAGCCTCATCCTCTGAGCCCGCGCCGCCGATCTATCCGCCGCCGGGACCGGTCGACCGCGTGCTCGAGCTGCCCGCGGGCTCGGCGCGAACCTACGGCATTGAAGCGGGCAGTAAGATAAATATAAAACAAGCTGAATGATTAATGGTATGTCACCCCGCACTGAATTTTACGAGACAGCACTCAAGCAATCCGCTTTGGCCACCAAGCGGGGTGTGCCTATTCGGCACTCGCGGATCGCGCCTCTTCATACCATACTTATACATATAAAATGCCGCTCGATTATTAATTGGCAAAATTAATGCGGGGTGCTCAAAAATTTATAAATTTATGGCAAAAATAGCAATCAATGGCTTCGGCAGAATCGGCAGGCAGTTTTTTCGGGACGCTTTCGGTGACAAGGATTTCGAAATTCTAGCGGTGAATGATTTGACGGACACTAAGACACTTGCCTATTTGCTCAAATACGACAGCGCCTATGGGCGTTATGCGAAAGAAGTGAAGTCCAGCGAGGGCGGTTTTGTAGTAGATGGTAAAGAGATAAAAGTATTTGCCGAAAAAGACCCGACAAAGTTGCCGTGGGGGACGCTTGGCATCGACGTGGTTGTCGAATCAACCGGATTTTTTACTGATGCGGAAAAAGCCAAAGTGCATCTTGATGCCGGCGCGAAGCGAGTGGTGATAAGCGCCCCGGCTACAGGTGATCTCTCGACTGCTTTAATTGGCGTGAACGACACGCTCTTTGCTGCGGGGCTGAAACCCATTAGCGGCAATGCCTCGTGCACTACAAACGCCTCGGCGCCGGTCATGCAGATTTTAAAAGAAGTGTTTGGTATAAAAAAAGCCTTCCTTCAGACGGTACACGGCTACACGGCGACACAGAAGCTGGTGGACGGGCCAGACGCGAAAGATCTGCGGCGCGGCCGGGCGGCGGCGGTGAATATTGTGCCTTCGACTACGGGAGCGGCTGAGGCGGTTATCAAAGTCATTCCTGAACTTCAAGGCATTTTCGACGGGGTAGCGATCCGCGTGCCGGTCATCACTGGTTCGCTTGTCATGATCACGGCTCTTCTTGCGCGGGCAACGACCAAAGAAGAAATAAATGACGCCTTTCGGAAGGCTGCTGCGGAACCGCGCTGGAGTAAAACACTCGCCATACAGGATGATCCGATTGTTTCGACTGACGTGATTGGTCAGCCCTATGGTGCGATTATTGATACTGGCCTTACAAAGGTAGTGGATGGCGATCTCGCTACCATATATTCGTGGTATGACAACGAGGCAGGTTATACGGCTACATTAGTAGAGCACGTGCGTCGCGTAGGCGTGATGAAGTAAGGTTACACAATGGTCAATAAAGAAGCGCTCGACTACATTCTTGAGTGCCTGAGGCAGAAAATCGAACCTCAGGCTATTCGCGCACACCTCAAAGCCACTGGCTACTCCGATCCAATAGTCGAGGAGGCGTTTAAAGAAGCTGAAGGTACGATACTCGCGAGTCCCGCGCCGCATCTTGCCGCGCCTCTTGAGGCGCGCCTTGTGGCGGATGGGCTCCCGGGCATGAGCAATCTGCTGTCTTTCGCCTGGCGTGAGCTTTTCTCGCGTCCTCGCGTCTATCTGGGCATCCAGTTTCTGCCTATCGCGCTTGGCATTCTGCTCGCGGTCATCGACAATCCACTCAAAGGTGTTCGCGGCATTCAGGGCCTGCAACAACTCAGCAGTTCGTTTTCCGTTTCTCCGGCGCTGGCGGTCGCGCTAACCATGCTTACGCTGCTTGGTTGGCTTTTGAACCTTCTCTCGCCGCTCGCGTTACTTACCGCGTATCGCGATGCCGTAGGCGTGCGCGAAGCCTATAGACGCGCGCTTAAGAATTTTTACGGATACCTCTGGCTTATCGGCCTCTCCGGCCTTATCATAGGCGGCAGTTTTCTGCTCTTTATCATCCCCGGCGTCCTTTTTTCGCTGTGGTTTTCATTAGCACTGTATGTGTTTGTTTTTGAAAATCTGAAAGGAGCGCGGGCGCTTCACAAAAGCCGCGCGTATGTCGAAGGCCATACATTTGAAGTTTTTATACGGCTCTTCGAGTTGGGATTGCTGTTGGGGATTCTCGCCTGGATCATGAATTTCTTTTTGGGCGGCTCGCTCTATCTCTCATTCATGCAAAATACACTCTCGAGCAGCCAGGTTACCCTCACTACTATTCTCTGGTCATTGCCGACGCTCGTGACGACGCCACTGTGGCTTCTCTATGTCGCTGGCATCTATAAAAAATTGGCGTTCTTGAAAGCGGGCGCCGGCGCAGATTTTCCTGCCGGCACGCGCATGTACTGGATCGTGCCGCTTCTTGGACTTATTGTGCTCTTTGTCGTCTTTATTGGGGGGGCGGCGCTTTTGGCGCGTTTATTCACTCATTAACCCACGCTACGAAACGCACCATGAAAATACTGCCTACTATTTCAGAATTAGGAGCAGCCAGCGGCCGCGCTTTTACCGCGCATGGCCGGCTCTTTATGGGCATCGGTTTTGTCTCTGAAGGTGCCACATTCGCGCTTAATGTATTCGGCATGCAGGGAGACAATGCGGTTCAGTTCGTTACCGCGCTCGCCTCGCTCCTTATTTCATTTTGGGGCATCTATGCGCTCTTAGTTGCCATAAAAAAGCCGACGCTCTCGTTAAGCGCTGCCTACGGCGAAGCCTGGCAGGGTCTTTCGGGGTATCTCTGGGTGAATGTGCTCATTTTTTTAGCCCTGGCGGTCGGCTTGTTGCTGCTCGTTATTCCCGGGATTTTGGCTGCTTTCTTTTTTATCTTTGCGCCCTACGTATTTGTCTGGGAAGGAGTTGGCGGCGTGAAGGCAATGCGTACGAGCTACCGCTATGTGCGGCCGCACGCTTGGGCAGTGGCAGTGCGCATGGCGCCGGTATTTTCGCTGGCGCTTTTTGGTTTAACTGGCGGGTATATAGCCGAAACGGTCTTTGGTACGCCCGGCAACCTTTTTGAGATTGTGTTCGGCGTACTCATTGTTCCTTTTCTTGCGATCTACCAATTCTTCCTCTACGATTCATTACGCAGAAACCAACCCCTATCATGAGTTCCCGTCATTACCGCACAGCCTTCTTTGCCGCCGCCGCGCTGCTCACTGTGCTCATCGGTTTCGGCGGGCCAATGCTTAGCGATTATCGTGCGCTTCGTGGAAAGGTGACCGAGCTCCAAACTGAACTGAACGCCGCGCTCGCCGGCCGCGCCAACACACTGAGTTTTTTTCTTAATGATGCTTCGTCAACCGCTTCTGTGCTCCAGGCGGTGAATGACCTGAGGAGCCAATATGTCCGCGACAAAAAATCTTTTTTAGTAGCCGATCTACAGGCGATGACGATCGTCGCTTATGACCATGGGACTGCCACCGCAACCTATCCGATCCTCACCAAGGGCCGGGAGGGCAGCTGGTGGGAAACAGCCTCCGGCAATTACTCCGTACTCTCCAAAGAGCAGAATCACTTTTCGTCCATCGGCAAGGTATGGATGCCCTGGAGCATTCAGTTTTACGGGAACTTTTTTATCCATGGCTGGCCGTATTACGACAACGGCGAACCGGTAGGGCAGGGGTACTCGGGTGGTTGTATACGTCTTTCAACCGATGACGCCGCCAAGGTGTTCGCCTTTGCTTCGCGCGGCACGCCGATTTTGGTCTTGGACGACGACAGGGGCCCGGGCGGCCCCAAGAACATCCTCGCGGCTGAGCAGTCAGTACCCATACCGCAAATTTCCGGACACTCCTTTTTGGTAGCAGATCTCTCCGCTGGTTCGGTGCTCGCTGAACGGGAGGCGGAGACGCCGCTCCCTATCGCTTCGCTCGCGAAACTAATGACGGGAGTCGTGGCGAGCGAGCTCATCTATCTCGAGAGGGACGTTACGATCACTCCGGCAATGCTTACCGCGACCGTACAGAGCTATCCCTTCAAGCTGGGCGACCGATTTACGGCGTTCGACCTCTTGTATCCGCTGCTCATGCAGTCGTCGAATGGTGCCGCCTCCGCCATTGCCTCATATATTGGCGAGCAGACCTTTGTCGCGAATATGAACGCCAAAGCTGCGTCACTTGAGATGTATGACACCACCTTTGTCGACCCGGCGGGCATCGGCGAAGGGAACATTTCTTCGGCTAAAGATTTGCTGCGGCTTACCGGATACATACTCGCCAAACGCCAGTTTCTTTTTGATATGGGCAGGGGCAAAAATTTTCTGAACTTCGGACCTTCGCGGCTGGGTGGACTTCAAAACTTCAACGAGTACGCCGCCGATCCGCGTCTTGTCGGCATGAAAAACGGCGAAACGGCCGCGGCTAAGCAAACAATCCTCTCTGTTTGGCATCTTTCCTCCAAAGGAGGATCCGCCTCCGGCGGAACGGATGCTTCCGGTGACGCGCGCACTATCCTCATGATCGTGCTTGGCTCGGATAATCGGGTGGCCGACACTGATGCGCTGCTTGCCTGGGTAAAGGCCAGTTTCGGACTTCAGTAGGCATTCATTATAATGAAGATATGTTAATTTACATCGGTTCGGACCATCGTGGTTTTAGGCTGAAGCAAGAACTACACGCCTATTTGAAGGAAAAGGGCTATCCGCTCTTCGACCAAGGACCGGCTGATTACGACGTGAACGACGACTATCCCGACATCGCCGCGCAGATTGCGACGGAGGTAGCCGAGTCGCCGGCCGACAAGCGAGGCATTATTATCTGTGGCTCGGGCGAGGGAGTGCTCATCGTGGCCAACAAGTTTCGTGGCGTGCGCGCGGCGCTAGGGGACACGGCCGAGCAGGCAGCGGCTTCCCGGAATGATGATGACACCAACGTGCTCGCGATCGCGGCGGATTTTACGCCGCTCGACGTGGCTAAAGCAATAGTTCAGAAGTGGCTCGACACGCAGTTCTCAGGCGAAGAGCGACATCTGCGCCGGCTCAAGAAAATCGCCGACATTGAAGCGGCGCATTTTCAGTAACGATAATCATGGAAGTACTCCCTGCCATAAACTGTAACGACTTCGAGTGCGTGAGATCGAAAATAGAAATATCAAGCACATTCGCGAAGTGGGTGCATATTGATATCGTGGATGGCAAGTTTGCCTCGAATCTCACTTGGGGGAGTCCCGAGGAGCTCACAAAACTTATCGCGGAGTATCCCGGACTCAAATTCGAAATACATCTTATGGTTACCGATCCGGAGACGCAGACGGATATCTGGCTTCGCGCCGGAGCGAAGCGGGTGATCGTACATCTCGAAGCGATGACCGACCCGGTCTATATACTTCAGAAGTGTAAAAAATATAATGCTGAGGCGATGCTCGCGATCGGACCAAAGACGGAGGTAGAAAGGCTCCTCGCGCACAAGGATGATTTTAATTATTACCAAATACTCGCGGTCTACCCCGGACTTGCGGGCCAGAAGTTTCAAGATGAGGCGCTCGCGAAAATCAGTTTTCTCCGTAGCCACCTGTCACGGGCGCATATTGAAGTGGATGGGGGAGTAAATAACGAAACCATTGCGCGTATCAAAGCCGCTGGCGCTGATATGGTGGTTGCCGCTTCTTTTATATTTGAGAGCGAAAATCCAGAAGCGGCCTACCAGAAATTACAGGAGGCGTAAAACTTGTAATCGCAGTGGACTCCGACTACGTCTATTTGACGATCGTCAAATGAACGCACAGATTTTTCTCTATTTTGAAGGGCATCATAAGACCGTGTTTGAGAGGGTGTATAATTGGTAGACAGCTATGGCGAAAGAGGAGAGAAAACCGCTTGATGTGGCGTTAAAATACAGGATTAAGCTTTGGGCAGCCAGTGGACTTTTCCTTCTCTTTATTTTTAGCATGTATTTCATTCGACATGCACCTCAAGAAATTATCGTGCCGCCCTCGACTACCAACGGCTCTTCGTTCTCGGATGTTGCCAAAAATCTTAGTGCCTCGACAACAAACACTACCTCGACAGGTGTAGAAGCAACTTCTTCTTCAGGCACAACCATAAAACCGACTCCGCCTTCACTGCCGCCTAAACCGTTTATGGCGACGCTTACTTCGCCAGCGGGGAGCGTGACGGTGGAACGCGGCAAAGAAATAACATTCAGGTGGGAAACGGCCAGCGGCACGGGTTATGCAGTGCCGACCTATGTGACCTTTCGCATTACCCCGGAGACGGTAAATGAAAAGCATGAGCAAAGCTTCTCCTTTCCCTTTAGTGCCGGCAAAGGCACGGGGACGATTACTGTGCTGCCAGGAAGCTACGTAGTTACTGTGCCGGCGATTGCCGAGAAAGCATTGCGCTATGCGCTGCCAGAGAGGGTGAGCGTTCAAGTAACACCGGGCGTACCCGCGCGCGTATCACCTTCGAATTCGCGGTTAGAGTTTAAAGACGGCACAACTTCGGGAAAAATCAGCGGCGATGGCGTGTGTACTGCGACTGTTATTGTTTCGGTGAACGACCAGTATCGGTATCCATTTCCCGGCGCGGTAGTGAAACTCAGCTCGAGCCGCGGCAGTAAGGATACAATCACGCCGCAGGGGAGCGCGACGAATGAAAATGGCGAGATACGTTTTACCGTGACCTCGAAGACGACCGGCTACGCGACGCTTACGGCGGGCGTAAATGACGTGGATATCGACACTGTTTCGCTCCAGGTGCTCTCGAAGAATGCCACGTGTCCGCAGTAGCCTCGACAAAGGTGGGTGTGTTCGCAATAAAGAAGTGAAGTAAATTTATTTGTGTTTACTATCCTTCACTCACGATCGTGAGTGAAGGATAGTACGTATAAATCAAAATTAAGCGCTAGGCTGTAGTAAGAGTTGTAGAAAGGTTAGTTTGCTATGATTGAATTATGCTCCACTCCGCGCCTCTCCTAGACAAGAAGCTGAAGTTTTTGGAGCTCAAGGCAAACGATATCCGCCGCGATATCATTGAAATGCTCCTCGAGGCCAAGTCCGGTCACTCGGCCGGGCCGCTTGATATGGCCGATATTTTTTCGGCATTTTATTTTCATCTCCTCCATCACAATCCTAAAAAACCGAATATGCCTGACCGGGACCGGCTCATCCTTTCGAACGGCCATATCTGTCCCGTGCAATACGCGACGCTTGCCGAGGCGGGTTATTTTCCGGTTGAGGAGTTGAAGACGCTGCGCAAACTTGGCAGCCGCTTGCAGGGCCATCCGCACCGCGGCTCCTTGCCGGGAGTTGAAACTACGTCAGGCCCCTTGGGCTCCGGGCTCTCGCAAGCCATCGGCATCGCGCTTGCGGCACGCTTGGATAAAAAACGTTACCGCACCTATTGCCTCATGTCCGACGGCGAGCACGATGAGGGCAATACCTGGGAGGCGATTATGTTTGCTGGAAAGTATAAACTTTCAAATCTGACTGCGGTTGTCGATCGCAACAATATTCAAATCGACGGCTATACCGAGGACATCATGCCGCTTGATTCGCTGCGTGATAAGTATGAGTCGTTTCGCTGGCATGTGCTTGAAATAGACGGACACAATATAAATGAGATCGTGGACGCGGTAAATGAAGCCAAGGCGATTTATGAAAGACCAACAGTGATTATCGCTCACACAATTCCAGGGAGGGGTGTGCGGTACATGGAGTTCAATTATCTCTGGCACGGTACGCCGCCGGGGGTGTCCGACATTCCGGGTGCGCCGCCGAAGGGCGAACAGGGCAGAGTAGCGCTTAAGGAACTTCGGACCCTAAAGGGTCAGATTGAGAGCGAGCATGAGTAGCCAAAGGCGGCAACGACGTGAACGGCGATTAATTATTTTTGCGCTGGGAGTCGTTATCATTGGCGGACTTTTTATCTTGGGCAGTAGATCTGCCTTTTTATTCAACGGTTTGTCGCAGTCTGAAGTATCACGCGAGACAGCAGTGCTTTATTTTACTGGCGACATCATGCTCGATCGCGGCGTGGCGTACGCGGTTAATAAATACGGCGGCGGTGATTTTCGGTTCCCATTTTTGAAAATAAAAGATATGTTCGCAGATGCGGATTTTATCACGGGCAATCTTGAGGGAACGATATCGAACAAGGGGAGCGACTTGGGGAAGTTGTATTCATTTCACATGAATCCGAAGGGGATTCAGGGACTGCACTATGCGGGATTTAATGCGCTCTCGCAGGCGAATAACCATATTGACGATTGGGGGCGCGAGGCCATAGCAGACTCTAAACATAGACTCGAAGCAGCGGGCATTACGCCGCTTGGCGTAGGAGTTGCAGACGAGGCGTATGCACCCAAGACATTTGTCGTGAAGGGCATAAAGATCGCGATTGTGGCACTGGCTGACTTTGAAGTCTTGGCTGCGGAGGAGAATAAAGTTGGCGCGGCAGTGGCATTAAATGACAACGTGATTAAAGCGGTAGAGGCGGCCAAAAAGGCAGGCGATATCGCCATTGTCTTTTATCACTTTGGTGAAGAGTATCGGGTGGAGCCCACGCCCCGGCAGCTTGAACTTACCGAATTAGCCTTTGCGCATGGCGCTGATTTAGTTGTGGGCAGCCATCCGCATGTAGTAGGGCCACTTGAGGCCAAGGACGGCAAATATGCCGCCTACAGCTTGGGCAACTTCGTCTTCGATCAATATTTTTCAAA
Source organism: Minisyncoccia bacterium (assembly GCA_041476445.1). Taxonomy (GTDB): domain Bacteria; phylum Patescibacteriota; class Minisyncoccia; order UBA6257; family JACOXY01; genus JBGOTK01. The sequence continues at coordinate 12,750 of JBGOTK010000011.1, forward strand.
GGAAACGATGCAGGGCGCAGTGCTACGGGCAGAGGTGGATAAAGATGGCGTAAAAAATGCGAAACTCATTCCCATAAAAATAAATAATCGCTTTCAACCCGAGCCAGCTGAATAGGGCACGCTGGTTTATTAACATCATTATGCGATCGCGTGTTAATGTTAATAAAATAATGCCCGATAAATGACCGTTAATCTGGTATACTATAAAAAAGGTCGTTTGGTTTTCTCCTCTCTTTTTTCATGAAAGAATTACTTAAATATAAAATGGGTGATAAGGGTTTCATCCGCGGTGCGTTTTTGGCATTTCTTTTTTGTGCCGTACTCATCTCGTTTTTTGTGCTGCAGGATTCACTCTGAGATAGGCGTAATGCTAATCTACGAATTTCGTTCGAATGTTGCGAATAATTGGAGTAAAACCGATTTGTAAAGCTATTCGTAGCATTCGGATATCATTTGTAGATTTGAATTATAACCACATTGGATAATCTAAAAACGCTTGGCTTCTTCTGGGTCTTTTGCTTTTCGGCACTCGCTGTTTTCGCTTTTTATGTTTTAGCGAATGGCGCGTCTTTTTTTATACCAAAAGCTCAGGATGAACAGGTCTTTTGCACAGCGGACGCCATGCTTTGTCCTGACGGATCGTATGTAAGTCGCACTGGGCCGAAGTGTGAATTTACCGCTTGTCCGACTATTCAGAAAAACCAAGTCACAGATGACATGGTAAAAAACGCTGCCTATAAACTATTGGCTTTTGGAAAAGAAGTGACTTTAAAGGATGGAACGTTTATAGAAAGTTATCCGGAATCAGCAAGCTCACTTCAGGTTTCGATATATGGGGATCAGATTGTTTATGGGGACATGACGAATGATGAATTAATCGACGTTGCAGTTGTGCTTACCAGTAGTGGGGGAGGGACAGGTAACTTTCGTGATTTAGCGGTGCTTCGAAATGAAAAAGGCAAATTGGTATATCTCACGGGAATTTCTCTTGGTGATCGCGTAGGGGTCA
>JBGOTK010000012.1:0-13483 GCA_041476445.1 Minisyncoccia bacterium
ACTTCAACCTGATCACGGCTGCTGAACTCGCCCATATTGTGTATCGGCTGAACAAGCGTCCACGCAAACGACTCGGATTCAAGAGTCCGCGTCAGATATTTCTGAGGAAGTGAGTGGTGCAATTAGAGTGCTAATTCAAGCACGGCAGCTGATGAGCCCAAAAAACCACACGAGAAATCTGCTTCTTTTATGCTTTGCCGATTCGCTTTATAATAACCGTTGTAGGCACAAGCTTCGTATTGAAACCGCCTCATCTTGACTTATGGATATTTTGGCGCACGGACTTTATGGCGGCGCGGCCTTTTTCCCGCAATCCAAACGCCCTTACTTCAAAGCATTTTTGTGGGGAGTCTTTCCAGATCTCATCGCCTTCGGCTGGTTTTTCCCGATCCTTCTTTATCGCGTTATAGTTTTACACGCGCCCGCGCCGAGTGTTGAACCGCCTGCGCCGGATGTTTTCCCCGCCGCAGTGTCCCTTATGTATAGTTTTTCGCACAGTCTCGTGATCTTTGGCATTGCCTTCGCGCTTGTCTGGTTCTATTTCCGTGCTCCCCAATACGAAATGCTGGCCTGGCCCCTCCATATCGTTATGGATATTCCAACTCACACTGCGGCGTTCTTTCCCACGCCGTTTCTTTTCCCTCTTTCCTCATTTTCAGTAAGCGGCATCTCGTGGGCGACGCCCTGGCTCTTTTTCACTTATTGGGGAGTTTTGGTTATACTATATGCCGCGTTTATCATTCGGCGTTTCAGGCAGGGGCGTACCCGCGTCAAATAAAATATGCGAACGGAAAAGAAAGTTTTCTTAGTCAGCGCGGGTATTGTGTTTTGCCTCGTAAGCCTTGGCTATATCAGCTATCTGGTTCAATCTATGTCAGCTGACAGCCAGCAGGTGCAGTATGCGCAGCGTGAGGCTGCTTTGGGAGTTCTACCCGTCGTTACTTCAGCTGCGGATATTTTAAGCGCGCTCGAAACCGCTTCATCGGTCGCTGAAGTATCCGTCTCTTCGACGCTCGGCGCGCTCGCGCCCGCAACAAGTTCCAGCGAGGCACCTGCGCCGCCAAAAATGTAGAAATGCCTTGCGCGGAGGTATACTTATAACGTGCGGAAAATTTATTTTGGTCTCGTTGGCGCGGTATTTTTGGGGCTGGTCCTCGGCCTGGTTGTTTTTTTCAATCCCTCCATAGTTTCGAATGTCGTATTGCGCGTAGATGCGCCGTTGCGCGATCAAACCGGCGGGTATGCAACCTCAACCCTTGGTGCCAGGCCACTGAGTGCCTCTACGACGCCACTCTCTGAGATAAAACACGAAGTCATCTCGCCTAAGCCGCTTGTCACCGCTTCCGCGAAATCTAATGTCCCACCTGCGGCGACGGGGAGTGCTGAGATCTTAATATCGAGGGCTGGCATAGTGAATTGGACAAACATCAATCGCGTAAAGAACGGTCTCCCGCCGCTGCTCTCCAATTCATATCTTGATACGTCGGCTGAGGCCAAAGCAAAAGATATTCTGGCCCGGCAATATTTTGCCCACGTTTCACCCGATGGCAAAGGCGCCGGCGATCTGGTTACCGAAGCCGGCTACAGTTATATTTTGGTCGGTGAAAATCTGGCGTTGGGAGGGTTTGACAGCAATAAAGAGATCGTCGATGCTTGGATGGCCAGCACTGGGCATCGCGAGAATATTTTAAATAAGCGCTTTTGGGAGATTGGCGTGGGCGTTGTCTCGGGCATTTATGAGGGGCAGGAGGTTTGGGTGGCGGTCCAGCACTTTGGCTTGCCGCTCTCGGCTTGCTCGCAACCCGACGCAGAACTCCTGACCCAGATAGAAAGCCACCGGAATCTTATCGCTGAGCTTAGTAAGCAGGCCGATGCCGCGCGGGCCGAGATTCAGGCGTTCGAACCCAAAGACACACCCGAGTATAACGCAAAGGTTGACGCCTATAACGCGCTGGTGCGCCAAGTGAACGACTTGATTGATGAACTCCGGGGCTGGATCGATACGTATAACGAACAGGTGCGTCAGACCAATCAATGTATGGCGGGCTAGGCAGCGTTCAGCGCGTATGCGTATTATAGACGACACAATTGTAGGCGAGGGTCCATATCGGAAACATATTCATCGGCGCGTTATTGATCGCAAAGGACGGGAATACATATGGGAGTTCACTACCGGTGCGGTGGAACGCGAAGGCGTCGTCGTGGCGCCGATTACGATTGAAGGCGAGCTTATATTTGAGAAAATTTTTCGCGTACCTATCGGCGAAACAATCCTTGAATTTCCAGCCGGCATTCAAAATGCTGGCGAAGAGCCGGCAGAAACCGCCCGGCGTGAACTACTTGAAGAAACTGGCTATACCGTGGCGACCATGGAACTTTTGCTTTCAGGTCCGATTGATGCGGGCACGATAACGGATAATCGAATGCTATTTCTGGCAACGGGCGCAAAGAAGATCAAGGAACCACATAACGAATCTACGGAAGAGATTGTGGTTATGCGCGTGCCCCTTAAGGATCTTTGGGAATTTCTGGCGCAGCCGCCTCTGCGCGTTGATTTTAAAATCTTTGCCGCCCTGCCGTTTCTTATGAAACGTGGACTCATGTAATTACCGTCCACACCGCCTCGGCTTATTTTGTTCTATAATGCATTGAACCTATGACTGAATTTGGCGAAGGGCTGAAGAAGGTAGTGAAGGGAGAAGTGCTTACGGATGAGACGGCGCTTACGACCTACAGTCGGGACGCCAGTATTTTTATCGTGAAACCCCAGGCAGTTGTATTTCCAAAAGATACCGAAGATCTGGAACGGCTGGTAAATTTTGTTCGCGAGCGGAAAAAGAAGCAGCCGCTCTTATCGCTTACTGCGCGCGCGGCGGGCACCGATATGTCGGGCGGACCGCTCACTGAGTCGATTGTCGTCGGTTTCCAGAAATATTTTAACCGTATTAAATCAGTCACCGCCGAGCGGGCGACGGCGGAGCCTGGCGTGTTTTACCGCGATTTCGAGAAGGAAACACTGAAACATAACGCGCTCATGCCCTCCTATCCGGCTTCGCGCGAGCTCTGTGCCATCGGCGGCATTGTGAATAACAACTCCGGCGGCGAAAAAAGCCTGAAATACGGCAAAACGGAGCGCTATGTCGAGTCCTTGAAGGCGGTACTCGCTGATGGCAACGAGTATCAATTTAAGGCGCTCTCGCCCAAGGAACTGGCGGCCAAGGTAAAACAAAAGAATTTTGAAGGGAAAGTATATCGCGGTATGTGGAATCTGGTGAAGAAAAACTGGCAGCTTATCGAAGAAGCCAAGCCGCAGGTAAGCAAGAACTCCGCCGGGTATTATTTATGGAACGTCTGGGATCCGGAAAAAGAAACATTTGATCTCTCAAAAATATTTGTGGGTGCGCAGGGCACGCTAGGACTTGTGACTGAGGCGACATTCCGTCTCGTACCCGTTACCTCGAAAGCCAAGATGCTCATTATTTTCATGAATGACCTCACCCGCCTCGGCGAAATCGTGAATACTATTTTGCCCTATAAGCCGGAAAGCTTTGAATCATATGACGACAATACGCTGAAGCTGGCGCTCAAGTTTTTCCCCGAGTTTGCCAAGCTCATGGGCACCAAGAATCTCTTTACCATCGGTTTTAAATTCCTGCCCGAGGCCTGGATGGCGCTTACCTCCGGTTTTCCTAAAATGGTGCTGCAGGCGGAGTTTACCGGGAACGACGACAAGGAACTTCAGCGGATTATAAACGAACTGCAGGCCAAACTTGCGTCGCTCAAGCTTAAAATGCGGGTGGCGGGCTCAAAAGAAGCCGCGCGAAAGTACTGGCTTATCCGGCGCGAAAGCTTTAATTTGTTGCGCAATAAGATCAAAGACAAGCACACCGCGCCTTTCATTGATGATGTGGTCGTGAACCCTGAGAAACTGTCGCAGTTTCTGCCGGAACTCAATAAAATCCTGAAGCAATACAATTTGGTCTACACCGTTGCTGGGCACATCGGGAACGGCAACTTCCATATTATTCCGCTTATGAATTTCGAGGAAAAAAGAAACCGTGAAATTATTCCGGAGCTCTCCCACAAAGTTTATGATCTGGTGCTGCGCTACGGCGGCTCGATTACCGGGGAACACAACGACGGGTTAATCCGTTCGCCCTACTTGAAGCAGATGTACGGCGAGAAGATGTACCGCCTGTTTGTCGAGGTGAATAAGATCTTCGATCCGGAGGATATCTTCAATCCCGGCAAGAAAGTCGGTAGCAGTCTTGAGTTTGCCATGAGTCATATGAGAAGGGACTAGTGATTAGCCACTAGTCAATAGTAACTAAGCGGAGATAAACCTAAATATGAAGATTACGCTTTCCATGTCGATGTCGCTCAATGGAATTGTCACTCGTCCTGATGGAAATGAGGATTTTTTGTCTTATGAACATTGGAGCGTATTTGTCAGGATGGCAGAAAAACATGAGTGTTTCATCATTGGAAGAAAAACGTACGTAGCAGTAAAAGAATGGGGTAAGGAATATGATTGGGCTAAAATATCCGCCCTGTGTGTCATTGTATCGAAGACGCTAAAACAGCCCATGAAAGGAAGGTATCTGGTAGTTAGATCTCCGCGCGAAGCTGTTAAAAAGCTATCCTCACTCGGTTATAAAAAGGCCTTGTTGGGAGGTGGCCCAACGCTAAATGCGGCATTTGCTCGCGCCAAACTTATTAATGAAGTAACTTTTGCTATTGAACCAATTCTGATTGGAGCAGGTAAGCCCACGATTGCTCCTCGGTTTCCTGATCTACCACTTCAGCTGATTTCAGTAAAAAAGAAAAATAAACTTCTTATTTTGCATTACAGAGTTCGTTAGTTTGCCATGAGCTATATGATAAGCAACTAGGGTTTAGCCAATAGAGTATAGGAAATAAATGGCTAACCACTACCCATTAATTGGTGCTCACGTTTCCGCCGCCGGCGGTCTATGGAAGGCATTTCAAAACGCCGAAGCAATTGGCGCGGAAGCTATTCAAATTTTCGGCGCTTCCCCGAGAGGCTGGGCCTGGAAGCTGCCGGACGTGGAAACGATAAAGAAGTTTAAAGAAGCATATACAAAAAGTGGCGTTAAGGCCGTGTATCTTCACGGTGCCTATTTGGTGAACCTGGCGAGCCCGAATCCGGAGATGGTCAAGAAATCGATCGAGAATTTGGCTGGGCACTTGGCGATTACTGAAGCGATCGGTGCGAACGGCCTTATTTTTCATGTGGGTTCAGGCAATGGTGAAATGCCCAAAGACAAAGCCATGGCACAGGCGGTGAAGGCCATACAGCAGGTATTAAAACAAGTTCCTGGGAAGGCTGAACTCGTTATTGAAAACGCGGCGGGCGGGGGAGACAAACTCGGCGCAAATCCTGAGGATATTGGTTCGATGTTACGCGCCATAGGTTCCGGGAGGATGAAAGTCTGTATCGATACCGCGCACTCGTTCGAGGCCGGTTCAATTGAGAAATATGAGCCAAAACAACTTAAAGAATTTCTCGATAGGTGGGATAAGGAAGTGGGGATAAAAAATGTCGTAGCGCTTCACGCCAATGATTCTAAAACCGCTTTTAACTCCCGCCACGATCGCCATGAAAATATTGGGGAAGGATTTATAGGGCTACAGGGTTTTAAAAATCTCGGCAAAGAAAAACGACTGCAGGGCAAGGCCTGGCTCTTAGAAGTGCCCGGTTTCGATGACATGGGACCGGATAAGAAGAATGTGGATATTTTAAAAGCCTGTTTCAACTAATTACCTATGAGCGGTTTTCTCTCTGGCGTTGTAGCATCAATATTTCTCGCGTTCGCGGGTATTGCCTCAAAAGAGGCACTTAAGAACGAACACAGCTTAGATTTTTCATTGGTCGCGAACGCGCTCGGCCTTTTACTTATTTTGCCGCTGGCCCTTTTTATCAGTCTCCAGGTACCCAGGGATATGATGGGACTTATCTATGTAGGCGCGCTGTTTGGCTCGATAGCCAACTATCTGACGTTTAAATCGCTGCGGCACATGGATATAAGCGTCGTGATGCCGCTCATGAATCTCACCGTAATTTTCACGCTAATCTTTGGCGCCCTGATACTTCACGAGCTGCCCCATCCGGTCGCTCTTCTCGGCATAGCGTTTATCATCATCGGCGGGTATATTCTCCAGATTAACCGTACGCCGTTCGACCGGCGTTACCCCTTCCGCGAAGTAAGGGAGTCCACGTTTATTCATATCTTAATCGCCGGTCTTATCTGCCTTTCGCTTGCTTCCGTTTTTGGTCGCATGGTGCTCAAGGTTTCACCCATCGGTACCTATCTTTTTTATTCGTATATTTTTCTTACATTAAATAATGGATTGCTTTTTCTTTTGTTCCGACGCGAACCAATTAAAGAATCCATGCGTGCAATGAGGCAGTCTTTTGGCTGGACGCTCTTAGGCGCCGTGCTCCGGCTGGTAAGCAACTTTTTCTACACCTATTCAGTTTCGGTCATGCTAATAGCGGTCGCTGAATCGATAAAACGCCTCTCTACGCTTTTCTCGGTTGTTTTAGGCGGCCGGGTATTCAAAGAGGAGCAATTGCTTTGGAAGTCATTTGCTTCGGGCATTATGATCGCGGGCGCGCTTCTCGCGGCTTGGGGCCGGTAGTTACTTTACGAGGAAACGCACGCTCTGGAGGCGTGCGTTCTAAGGCTGAAGAGCATAGAGGAATAGGATGAGGAGTGATGAGACGATGGTTACGAGCGCTGCGATTGCGATATACTCCCAACTTACATCGCGGTGCAATCGATGCCATAAATAGGCCATACACGCAGATACAAGGAGCAGGCGCAGCAGCAGGTCCATGGGTTTCTCCTTTGGCTCGGCTTCTTACGCTATGCTTGTTATACGCCGCTTTGTCTATAATTCAAATACATCGCTTGCCTCTCGTTGAAGAGAGGGGTAGAGTTCAAACGTGATTGATTTTAAAGTCATCAAGCAATCGAAAAAGAGCCGGGCTCGGCTCGGCATCTTAAAGACGCCGCATGGCGAAGTTGAGACGCCGGCCTTTGTACCGGTTGCGACACGCGCGACGATTAAGACACTCACTTCTGAAGAAGCGGCAGCAGCCGGTTCGCAGATGCTTATCGCAAACACGTACCACCTGCACCTCTGGCCGGGCGAAAAGTTAGTAAAAAAAGCGGGCGGCATACACAAATTCATGAATTGGCCGCACCCCTTAATGACCGACTCGGGCGGCTTCCAGGTGTTCAGCCTCGGCTTTGGCACGGATCATGGCATTGGCAAGTTCGCCAAGGGTCGGGCGGAAGAAATAGGTAAGAGCGTGCGCACAGGAGACAAGCCGCAAAAACTAAAAATCACACCTCACGGAGTGCACTTCCGTTCGATCATTGACGGCCGAGAGCTTTTTATCGGCCCTTATGAGTCCATAAAAATTCAGGAGGACATAGGCGCGGACATCATGTTCGCCTTCGACGAGTGTACTTCACCCTTGGCTGATTATGAGTACGTGAAAGATTCACTGGAACTCACGCATCGCTGGGCGAAAATGTCGCTCAATGCGCGACGGAGCAAGCAGGCGCTCTATGGTATCGTGCAAGGCTCTCACTTCAAGGATTTGCGCGAAGCGGGCGCGCGGTTCACCAATTCACTTGATTTTGATGGGTTTGGTATCGGCGGTGACTTCGGCGATGACAAAAAAAATATGACCAAAGTGCTCGACTGGACGGTGCCGCTCCTCTCGCCGCGAAAACCGAGACACTATCTCGGTATCGGCTATCTTGAGGACATGGAGCCGATTATCAAGGGTGGCGCAGATACTTTCGATTGCATCGTACCCACGCATTATGCCCGGCGGGGGATTGCCTTTACCTCATCGGGCCGTTTGGATCTGCACGATAAGAAATTCCTAGCCGACAAAAAACCACTTGACCCGAAGTGTGCATGCCTTACCTGCGCCCACTACCGACGAAATTACATCGGTCATCTTTTTAGAGCGCACGAACTCACCGCCTTCAAGCTCATTACGTTTCATAATCTTTTTTACTTTAACGCCTATGTCGCGCGTATCCGCCAAAAAATCAAAGAAGGAAGGATCTAGTAGTCAGAAGTTAGTAGTTAGTATATTGCGCCGAAGCGGAATTGGCGTACTTTTGACGGATACGATTTACGGTCTTGTCGGGCAGGCGCTTTCATCAAGGGCAGTAACGCGCATCTATCGGGTAAAGGGACGCAGTCCGAAGAAGCCGTCGATTATTTTGATTTCATCGGTTTTGGATTTAAGCCAGTTTGGCATACGCCCTGACAAAAAAACAAGGCAGTTCTTAAAACGTGTCTGGCCGGGAAAAGTAAGCGTGATACTCCCCTGTCAGAATAAAAAATTTCGCTACCTTCACAGAGGGCTCAATGCTTTAGCTTTTCGATTGCCGGCCAAACAATCGCTCAGGGCCTTGCTGCGCAGCACCGGACCGCTTATTGCGCCCAGCGCGAATCCGGAGGGCTTTCCGCCGGCAAGAAATATCACAGAAGCGCGCGCGTACTTCGGGAGCAATGTTGACTTCTATATGCAGGGCGGCAAGCCAGCTCGCAAACCTTCGCGTCTCATCTCGCTCTCTAGCGGCGGGCCTAAAGTTGTGAGAAGATAAACAGTTAAAGATATGGAACTAAACTTAGTATCCACAAATAAACCCGCTGGCGACCAGCCAAATGCAATTCGCGCACTCGTAGAAGGCTTAAAAAAAGGCTATGCGCACCAGACGCTTTTGGGCGTGACCGGCTCGGGTAAGACCTTCACCGTAGCAAACGTAATAGACGAGGTGAAAATGCCTACGCTGGTTATCGCCCACAATAAAACGCTGGCTGCCCAGCTTACCAATGAGCTGCGCGAACTTTTCCCTGAAAGTTCGGTAAATTACTTTGTCTCTTATTACGACTATTACCAGCCGGAGGCGTATATTCCGTCGTCAGACACTTACATCGATAAAGAGGCGATGATTAATGAAGAGATCGATAAATTGCGTCATGCCGCGACGACCGCGCTCCTCACGCGCCGGGATGTAATCGTGGTGGCTTCTGTTTCAACGATTTACGGCCTAGGTGCGCCGGAATCGTATGCCGAAAATATCTTTCATTTCGTACCTGGCAAAAAGATCGTACGCAGTGAATTCGTGCGCAAACTGGTGGAACTCCAATACAAACGGACGAATGCGGACTTAACCCGCGGCAGCTTCCGTTTGCGCGGGGACAACTGGGAAATCATGCCGCCGGACCGCGAGGTGATTTATACGTTCGAATTTGAGCCGAGCGTCAATGCGAGCGAAAAAGTAATAAGCAAAATTTATGAGGTGGACCCGGTGCGGGGCTTTAATCCGGGGAAGACACCGACAGTTCTCGAAGTATATATCGCTCCCGCCAAGCATTTCATTACGCCGGTTGCTGACCGCGAGCGGGCGGTGAAGGCGATACGTGCAGAACTCAAGGAACGCCTGGCATTATTTGAGAAAGAAAAGAAGTATCTCGAAGCCGAACGGCTCGAGCGGCGCACTAAGTTTGATCTCGCGATGATCGAGGAGGTTGGGTACTGCCATGGCATTGAGAACTACTCCCGGCATCTGTCGGGCCGCGGCGCCGGGGAACCGCCGGACACACTTCTCGATTACTTTCCTCATGATGCTGAAGGAAAGCCGCAATTTTTGACGGTCATCGACGAGTCACATGTAACGGTGCCGCAAATACGAGGCATGTATGCGGGGGATGCCTCGCGCAAAAAAACGCTTATTGAATATGGTTTTCGTTTGCCCTCGGCGGCGGATAACCGCCCGCTCACGTTTGATGAGTTCAGTGAGCGCGTTGGTCAAATTATCTACACCTCGGCGACGCCGAGCGCCTATGAAAAAGACAAGAGCTCACAAATTGTTGAGCAGATTATTCGGCCCACGGGCTTGGTGGATCCAAAAATAACGATGCGGCCGGTGCGGGGCCAGATAGACGACCTCATTCCGCGCATCGAGGAGCGGGTGGCCAGGAAAGAACGCGTGCTCGTGACTACGCTTACCAAGCGTATGGCCGAGGACCTTAGTGCATATCTCTCTGAAAAAAAAATGAAGGTGTCCTATTTGCATAGCGATGTGAAGACGCTCGAACGCATCAAAATTTTAACAAGCCTGCGCCGCGGCGAGTATGACGTTTTGGTGGGAGTAAATCTGTTACGCGAAGGCTTGGATTTGCCCGAGGTATCGCTCGTGGCGATTCTCGATGCCGATAAAGAAGGCTTTCTGCGGAGCGAAACATCGCTCATTCAAACCATCGGCCGCGCGGCGCGTAATGTGGCGGGGGAGGTGCTTATCTATGCCGACAATATTACCGGCTCTATCGAGCGTGCTGTAGGGGAAACCGAACGCCGCCGCGAAATACAGCTGGCCTATAACAAGGAGCATGGCATAACGCCCACAACGATTATCAAGGAAATTAAAGATATTCTGCCGGTCGAGGCGGTATTGGCGCTTGAGATGAAACCGGTACCGAATTCCAAGAAAGGCATTGAGGACTTGCTCAAAGAAAAAGAACGCGAAATGAAAGAAGCAGCTAAGCGACTTGATTTCGAACTCGCAGCGATCTTGCGGGATGAGATTCGCCTGCTCATAAAGGAAAGCAAAGATTTGGAAAAAGCCGCTACGAAGCGCGAAACGATGGGGGCGCGGAGTAAAAAAAGCTAGATGCATTCTATTGACTTTCCGTTCCAATAATCTTACAAGGACTGTAGACATATATTCCAGGAGGGACAAGATGCTAGTGATCGCCCATGCGCTCATAGAGAGATATCATCGCAACGATGAACCAGCCCCCCTCGAGTTCGGGGACTGGGTGATGGTCACTCTAGAGTTTCTCACTGTGCTCGAGAAGTTGAGAGTGGGAACAGTCGAGATGCTTCCAGAGGGACATCGTTCACGGGCAGAGCAGCGCCGACAGCTACACAGTAATGAATCTGAGCTTCGAGTCCTCAACTACGGGAATTACCGTGAGGTGTTCTGTCGCTGCAATGAACCGCACGAAGGCGATCTCAAACTCATCGACACATTCATGAGCGACTACCTAGCGTCGACGTATGCTCGGAAGGTATCTGAGAAGCTGTGGCTCTATCTCCGGTACCCCTCGTTGATCGCAAGTGCATCTCTCTGAGAATGCATGCTACTGGCCACCCGCCTCCGGGGACCTTCGGGTCCTCGGGGCGCTTTTTATTGACGGTAGGTAAAATTAATTGTATAAAAATGCAAGCGCAGTAGCCAAATTTCTTAGGGAGGTGCCGCAATGTACGTGGAAGCTTTGAGAAGGCCGAAGGCGTTTTTGGAGTACAAACGTCGCGGAGAGATGTCGAAGTTGCCTGGTATCGCGGACGAGAGGCCACTGGATCTCAATGATGAGCACTTCGCCGCCATCTCAGTCGCGCTTCTCGATCGGGCGGCCCCGCGCGACGTCGACTGGTTCACCAAGATGGAGGCCGACACCTCACCGGCGACATACTACCTCTGCCACTTCTCGCTCGAGGAGTTTGTGCGCTTTCGAGACGATCTCGTGACGCACGGTTTACTCCCGCACATCCTGGAGTATCAGTTCCGCGACATTATTCGCCTCATGCGCCTGTGGTTGAACAATACCCACATGAGCGGCGATGTACGCATTGTGATCTGGCAAGAAGAGGAAGAAGCGCCAGACAATGCCTGGTTGAAGAAGCTGTAGCGAAACACAAGACCTGGCCGGTACCCACCGGCCAGGTCTTCCCTTTTTTATAAGTCTCGATATACTTAAATCGTCTTATGACCCCCCCCCTAGCGGCAAGCCGAGGGGGCGTTTCGGCATGCAGTGAGTGTAATTCAAATCTACGAATGACATTCGAATGTAACGAATAAATAGAAGTTCTGCCATTCGTAGCATTCGTATAAGATTCGTAGATTAGCATTTTATATATGCAAAATACCATAAAGATAAAAGGTGCGCGGGAGCATAACCTCAAAAACATCAATCTTGAGATCCCGCGCGACAAGATGGTTGTCTTCACCGGTCTTTCCGGTTCGGGCAAATCGAGCCTGGCTTTTGATACGATCTTTGCCGAGGGCCAGCGCCGCTATATTGAATCTCTATCCGCCTATGCGCGACAGTTTTTAGGGAAACTCGACAAACCTGATGTGGATGAGATCGAAGGGCTCTCGCCGGCAATTTCCATAGACCAAAAGAGTCACTCCGGCAACCCGCGTTCCACAGTCGCGACCATCACGGAAATTTATGACTATTTGCGGGTGCTTTTTGCACGCACCGGCACCCCGCACTGTCCGAAATGCGGACAGGTGATCAAGAAGATGACTATTGAGGAGATTGTGGATGCGGCGGTACTGATTGCGCGGGAGAACGAAGGCAAGAAAAATATTCTGATTCTCGCGCCCGCCGTGCGCGGCCGGAAGGGGGAGTATTACCAGATGCTCTATGATTTTTTGAATGCCGGTTTCAGCGAGGTACGGATTGATGGTACGTTTCATTCGCTCCGCGAACGTATCAATCTTTCGCGCTACAAACAGCATACGATCGAACTCGTAGTGGATCGTATCCCTAGCCAGATAGATTTCTCAGAAAAAGATAATCGCCTGCGGCTTTCCGAAGCAGTTGAGGCGGCGGTGAAGTACGGCAATGATGTGCTGACTATTATTACCGACAAAGAGATCTCTCTTTCGGCTAAGTTTACCTGCCCGAATGATGGTTTCTCATTTCCCGAGATAGAACCTCGCCTCTTTTCATTTAATAGTCCTTACGGGGCGTGCCCGACATGCAATGGTTTGGGTGTTGAGGAGCCGTGGTCGGAAAAAATCTGTCCGGGCTGCAATGGTAAGCGTCTACGTGAAGAAAGCCTGAGTGTGCTTATTGAGGGCAAAAATATTGCCTCCGTTACGGAAATTTCGATCGAGAATGCCCTCGCCTTTTTTACCAAGCTCGAAACCAAAGACAATAAGGCGTTTCGAGATGTAGCCGAGGTACCTCTCCGTGAAATTAAAAATCGACTTCAGTTCATGATGAATGTTGGACTTGAGTATCTGACGCTGAGCCGCAAGGCCGGCACGCTCTCGGGCGGGGAGGGACAGCGTATCAGGCTCGCTTCACAAATCGGTTCGCGGCTCGTAGGCACGCTCTATATCTTGGACGAACCCACTATTGGCCTTCATCAGCGCGATAATGCAAAACTTATCAAGACGCTCTTAAACCTGCGTGATCTCGGGAATACGATCATTATCGTGGAGCACGACGAGGACACTATTCGGGCTTCAGATTATCTGGTAGACGTGGGTCCGGGTGCCGGTGTGCATGGCGGAAAAATCGTGGCGGAGGGTTGGATTTCCGAACTTTTTCCCGCCAAAGGCGGGTCCGCCGCCGGCGGAAAAGATGAAAAACAAACTTCCCTCACCTTGGATTATTTGCGGGGCAA
>JBGOTK010000013.1:0-13417 GCA_041476445.1 Minisyncoccia bacterium
AGATCGTGAAGTAGTAGCAGACGTCCCGGAGGCCGAAGCCTCCCGCAGGGAATAAAAGGCCGATGCGCGCTCGCGCATCGGCCTTCTCTATTGTTTGCCCTGTATAGCTGTATGATAATCGTCTTATGGGATTCGAGCTCGTGTTTCAAAAGCCGCCTGCTTCAGTTGAGGAGCAAGCTATAGCAGAACTCATTAGTAGATTTGTAGGAGCGATGAATGAAAAAAATCTTTTAGGACTTTATACGGCCTTGCATCACGAAGCGCGCATGGAGATGGCAATTCGTCGAGGGGCATTTCTTTCCAAGGATGAGTACCTCGCTGAAATGCAGCATCTTTGGTCGGAGGTCAGTAGCGTCGTGTATCGGAATATCACGATCAATTTTGACAAAGATCAACATGAGGTGCTGCTGCACTTTGAAGCGGCGCGACAGTCATCAAAAATGGGGGAGTGGGTTGTATCAAAACGCTATCTGCGCTGCCAAAAGAACGAGGTCGAGTGGCTTATCTTGGAGTCCGGCTACATTCAGTGATGAGAACATTTCAGAAAGCGACGCAAGTTTTTGCTTCGGTTATTCGACAAGGGTCCGTCACTAAACTTGTTGAAGGCAAGTCTCCCTGGGCCGGATTAGGAAGGCTACTGAACGCTACATTTCAAGAGGCTTTTAAAATCAGCCAAGGCGCGACATCCGCCGAGAAAACGGCTTTACAGAATTCTCTTTTTATTCAATTAGTCCGACGCTTTGCGCACACCAACGTATTCTATAAAGAACTACTAGCAACGGTCGGGGTTTTGCCTTCTTCTCTGCATTCGGTCGAAGATCTTGAACGGATACCGATTCTTTCTAAATCTCAGCTGAAGCAGGTACCCGAACAACGATTGTATTCAAAGGGCATCGCCGCGAATAGATTTTGGTTGACTTCTACCTCTGGTTCGACCGGCGAGCCATTTCGATTTCCCTGGGACGCAAAATACTCGATTGCAACGTATGCAAATACACTCCGGGTATGGACTTGGGCCGGAATAGATCCAAGGACGCCATCAGTTTCTTGCGCCGGAGCACGGCTTGCAGATTTGACGCCCAATACCATACACGTCCCTCCCGATGATCTCCCTGCGAGGCTAGATTACTATATTGAACGCATGCGCCTGGCGAGGACAGAGGTTATTCGCGGCTATCCTCAGACGAATTTTGAGTTTGCTCGGATGATTCTAAAAGCGGGGGTTCGCGACCTATCTTTTAAAGCAGCTTTTTTGATGGGTAATGCCGTGCCACGGGGTATTAAAGGGTTTTTTAATAAAGAATTCAGCACGGAGGTATATGACGTATATGGAATTCAGGAGTTTGGAATTGTTGCTATGGAATGTGAAATGCATTCAGGTCTTCATATAAATGAAGAGAGTTTTATTGTTGAAATAGTTGATGGTAATGGGAGGCCTATACCTGATGGCATGGAAGGCAATATTATTATTACCTCATTTCAGAATGAAATTATCCCTTTTATTCGATATCATGTCGGTGATAGGGGGAAGATCTTAAGCACTCCTTGCCCTTGCGGCCGTACGCTCAAGAGACTTCTTGTTGATGGCAGAAACGAGGAGATGATGATTCGGCCAGATGGAACATTTCTCTCGCCCATCCATATGCGCCATACGCTTGATGTTTATGTGCATGACTTTAAACGCTATCGGGTAACTCAAGTTTCAGAGGAAGAACTACGTCTCGAGCTGGTTCTAATGTCAGGAGATTCTATGAAAGCAGCTGAGCGTGCAGAAGATGAAATAGCTTTATATGCCGGGCCCACGATGAAAGTAACATCGAAGATTGTAGATGATCTTCCCTTGACGCCAGAAGGAAAGTTTCAGTGCTATGTGTCTCAAATCTGGCAAAAGCACATTACCAATGAGTTGTCCCACTATTAATGCGCTACCAGAAAATAGGGACACGATGATTAAAATCAGTTCATGACCAAAAGCATTGCCAAAACAATTATTGTGAGTGGGCCTTTCTCGGTTGAACATGCTCACGTTATTCCTCGTTGGCTCTTAAGAACGGCAGAGCGTATTGATATGCGGCTTCAAGAATGGGCTCTCGCTAAGTCTGATTCGTTCTCAAAAAAAGATTGGATGGACTTGCAAATCAAGCGACTCAAGGCGATCTTAATACATGCCGGGACAGAAGTTCCTTATTGGAAAAAAGTATTTCATGATATAAGTTTTGATCCAAATACTATATCAAGATTTGAAGATATTGAAGTAGTACCAATTTCCTCGCGGAGTCAAATTCAGCATATATCTTTAACAGAGGTGACGGCAGCAAACATAGGACGGAAACGATGGATACCCGCCCAAACGTCAGGTTCAACGGGCGAACCACTTGTTTTTTATAAAGACACTCGAGATTTATTTCGTAGAATGATTGGCGCCGTGCATTGCTTCCGATTTGCCGGCGTGCCTTTCATTGATCCATTACTAGTGCTCGGTCTTGAAACTCATCGACAACTCGACAGGCTCGGATACCGATTCAGTAATTTAGAAAACCAAGAAGAGCGGGTACACATTCTCTACCCCTTCATTGAAATGCATCATCCTCAGTGCCTGATTACTACACCTTCGACCTTAGAACGTTTTCAGCACTTCCTACAAAAAGATGGCAAGCACTATTCATTTCGCGCTATTCAATGCGCCGGGGAATCATTTCCTGCTGAACGACGCGCTACTGCAGAACAAAATTTCCGCGCCAAAATTTTCTCGTTATACGGTTCTGCTGAATGTTCAAGGATAGCAATCGAATGTGAAAAAGGACAACATCATCTCGGTCTTTGGCATTGTTATGTAGAGGTTGTAGATTCGTCCGGCCACACGTTAGGTCCGGGAAAAGAAGGAGAAATTATCGTCACTGGCTTCGAAAATGAAGTTATGCCATTCATTAGATATCGTCTGGGTGATCGGGGGTATGTCAATAATGCGCCCTGTGCGTGCGGGCGACAATCACCGACCATAATATTTACGGGGCGCGCACTGACTACTATTCGCACATCAGCTGACGATGAATTCTCACTCGTGGCATTGAGCGCTCTTATCACCAAGCAATTCAGCCCGGCTATAGCCCAATACCAGTTGGAGCAAGTGAGCGAGAAAGATTTTATCTTCCGGTATGTTTTTAAAAAAAATTCTTACGACAATCTGGATGTGCGGCTAGAGAAGTCACTGTATGAGTTGACGGGAAGAAATATCAAACTTCATATTAAGCAAGTGTTAGAGATCATACCTGCGGCAAATGGCAAGACGCCTTTATTTCTGAATTCCATAGGTAAAGCTATAGCCAATAGTGCCGCTACCCTTTCAAATGAATGAAGAGCCAAACTACAAAGAAGATCTCAAGTACATGTGGAATAGGTGGTCTGAGTCATTTTTAGCTACCTACCTTAAATCAGGAGAGCATCATCCGTTTTTTAGCCCGCAACATTTTTTGGTACGCGATCTCATCTTAAAGGAGGTTGCGGCGGCGAAGGGAACGCCGGAGGTATCAACGGACTGGATCGCTGATCATACATTAGCGCTCTTCGGCCGCTTTTTGCCCTCTTTTAACCCGGACGGTGTTTTCTTTAGTGCCTGGCTGTATCCTTTGTTGCGGAGCGTATGGCAAACCAAACTACAGCATCTTAGTAATGAGCATTCTCTTAGATTGTTGGATATAGGCTGCGGTTCGGGAAACTACTATGAAGGTTTTGTTATGAGCGACCTTGCCCGCTTCATCGACTACACAGGCATTGATATTGCCGAGGGCAATATAGAGAACTGCAGAACGCTTTATCCCGAACGCAATTGGATTGTCGGAGATATATGCGCCCTCTCGGTGCCATCACAATCCTTTGATATTGTTTTGGTAAGCCGCGTCTTTGAATACTTGCCTATTGAGCAGCTCGCTAAAGCCGCCAATGAAGTAACGCGTGTTACCAAAAAAAAAGCCATAATTAATTTTTTTCTCGAGCGCGACATTCCCGCGCATCAGGTACGCAAAGTAATGCGCTATCACCGGAACTGTCTAAGTCGCCGCGTTCTCATGAGACTATTTAGGGGATTCTCGCGGATTACCATTCACGATACCTACGACCCTTTTTGGCCAAAACGAAAAATTGAATATACCGACGGACTTAATAACCCGATGGTTCTTTCTACCTGGGTACTCGAGAAATGAATCCTTGTCTTAGCGCTCTAAATTCCCCAATCTTTCCCAGAGCACGATGCCGAATTTGCCAACCCACAATAAAAAGAAACGGAGAGCGTTTAGAACGTGAAACCAGCGAGAATAGCCAAGTTCGGGATAGGCAGATATATAGCCTTTCGCTCTGATTTGTTTATACCGTCCCTCCGCTTGTAAAAACTGCACTATGGAAGAACTAATGGTGCGGTGGTAGTGCTCATAATCCCGATGAATCACAAAAAGGAGAAAACCAGACCATCCACGAATGAGACAGAACCGCACATAATCACCCAGAGAACCCCCCCCCTTCTTGTGTTCAATGAGGCGGGGGACGAATAACAAAGGGTATCCGGCCTTATGGAGCCTCACTTTAATTTCCCAATCTTCAACCGAGGCAAATACAAAATAGTAATTAAAGCCCCCAATACGCTCGAGTATTTTTTTTCGGTAGCAGACATTCGCAGTATTGCCAGCATAATTCGAAAAAAACATAGCGGTTTTTACTGCTGTGAGTATATAAGGTAGTGGTTCCCAAAAAACAGCACGATTGAGTAGAGGGACGAGTGTGCGCCCCGCTGCTGGGGGGCGGTACCAACCTCCGCTTCCCGCAATTTCTGGGTGCTCTTCAAAATCTCTTCGAAAGCGCGCAAGCCAATCAGGGGGCACAATGCAATCGTCATCGGTAAAGCACACGTATGTTCCTTCGGCTAGTTTAATGCCAATATTACGCGCAAATGCTGCCCCCTTATTTTTTTCATAAGATACGTAGCGTATTTTTTTTGTTGGAAACTCTTGAATAAGCTTCTGAATAACTTTTTTTGATGTCTGCTTCGATCCATCATCAACCACAATTATCTCATAGGCATGGTCATTGACGTCAGTCTGGCGGAGTAGTGATTGCAGCGTCTCTTCAATGCGACTTGCGCCGTTTAGTGTTGGTACAATAATGGAAAACTCTAGGGTCTCTGTATTGTAGAAGGACGATTCGGTAAGCATCCCTAAATTTACGTAATGTCCAGCAGTGTGTAGCGTGTTTTGCGAATTTTTTCTGAGTAAGGCATTTTCGCCAAAAGCGGCTTCCTCGGCTGCGTAGTCGAGTAAATTCCAGGGGCGGGATGACTCTTGAGCGACGGCTTTTATCGCAGTA
Organism: Minisyncoccia bacterium; assembly: GCA_041476445.1. Lineage (GTDB taxonomy): Bacteria > Patescibacteriota > Minisyncoccia > UBA6257 > JACOXY01 > JBGOTK01. The sequence continues at coordinate 5,353 of JBGOTK010000013.1, forward strand.
GCGGCGCGCTTACCTGCGTGCCCATCGGTTTCCGCAAAGAGCATTGCGCGCAGCATGGCGCGGTTTTTGGCGTAGGCCCCGTTTTGCAATGTTTCCGTAATTGCATTTTTAAGTGAATGGGTACTGTTTGCTACGGCACCGGGCTGCATCTCCGTTTCTCGCTTTATACGTTGTTCTATGCTACCAGGGTAACTTCCTGGAATGGTCCAGACATCGTGCGCATATTGATTGACTTCCCACATGTCCTTTTTGAAAAAACTTGGCGATAGTGGGTCGATAAGAACAACAGGCTTATCAAGCAGAACTGCGTCAAAAATAGTTCCGCTGTTATCAGAAACGACAAAATCTGCCGCAGCAAAAAGCTCTAATGCATCGGTAAAGTCATCCGCCCATTCAATCTCTTTGATGCTCTCTCCTAGCTCTAAGCGGAAGCGTTCCAATGTCTTTTTTGCCCCAGCGAAGCGAAGCATGTATTGATGTGGTCGAATGATGATGTTGTAATGCCTTAATAGCTCTTCTATCTGCGGCCTTATATATGAAAGAGAAGAGAGGTTGCCGTGTGTTGGCAGATAGAGCATTGTTTTTTTATTGGAATCCCTCCTTTTTTCTGTTACAAAAGGTTGTATCATTTCCCTGTCTCCAAACCATCTATCAAATCGCGGATTTCCTACTGGAATGCTTTTCGTAAGAGGGGTCACGCGCTCATGTGCGTAGTCACCGAAGGTAAGGACTGCATCGAAATAGCGCAGCCAGAGTCCAAAGGTATATGCATCTTTGCTTTGGGTATACATGAGGTGAATTTTTCGGCCTCGTATAGCCCCGCTGGTTATGTGGCGATTTTTGCCGCTTGCGATTACGGCGTCGTATTTGTTAAAGAAATCTCTTGCATTGCTTTGTTGAGTAAGGAGTCGAAAAGGAGCCCCGTTGCCTTCTAGAAACGCGATAAGTTTGCCTAGGAAGTATTTGGGCGCCAAAACGTTTTCAATTATCCACGGAACATCCAGAGTAAACTCAGATTTTGGTAAATTTTGCCATATGTCTCTATAGCAATAGAAGTCGAATGGTGAGTGAAGCAAGAAAGCTACACTAGCATCCACTAACTCTCTTCCCGTATATTCGGTGGCTGTTTGAAAAGCTATGTCTTTAGCTAAAGAGTTGACCTCATCAGAAATACAATCAAGGTTGGTTCGGGCCAGAAAGTTATGGTCAGGGGGCGGTTCTTCGTTGAAGAGAAATTGGATGAGAGTCTCGTAAGGGGCAGTTTCGGAGACAAGTCGAATGAGGGTGAGAATCTGACGAATCTGCATAGAAATTACTTAGATTGTGCATAAACCCTCTTGTATTGTAAAGCACGAATATTACTATTAAGCTAAGATAGTGTCAGACTAAAATCAATTAAAGATTGTTCTTGTCTTAATGAAAAAGTTTTATCAATCGTTTATTTTTCTTACTAAAGCAGCTTTTCTTATTCTGATTCTCCTTATTGGCTGGGCATACATCCAAGGAGTAAATTTATTTAAAGGTAAAAAAACAACTGATCAGGGTACGTTTCTTGATGGATGGGGTGTTAACGACGCTCATGCAGATGCAGTGGGGGGCGGCGGATCGGGCGGATGCCCCCATGTCGCTGTATTTTCTGGTACAGAATTCAAGATTGACAATGACTTCCTGCTGGGTAAACCGAAGAGTTTTTTTTCAGACGCAAATCTTATCCGCTTACTGTATGAACATAGCCGCATTGGACCAGATCTCTTAAAATTTAGTTTGCCGCTAGTAAGAAAAAATGGGCGACTGGCCATTCAGCTTCAGGAAATTGAGGAGGAGGAAACGTTTGTTGATTCCATAAAATTATTGAGAGTTATACACCCTGCGTCAGCTCACGTTTTTGTAGACTCTTCTTTTGAGAAGTACCATGTGCTCGACAATGCAAAGTTTTCTGAAAAAACCGCTCTGCCTGTTTCTATTACGCACAAAGGCGAGGAAATAAGAAATATATTTTCTAAAGATATATTTAATTCAGAATTCAAAGCCGCCACTTTTGAGCGGGGGACTGTATTAGAACTTGCTTTTGCGAATCTCATGCCTGGCAAACCCGCGCATTTTTTCGTGCAATCTAGATTTCGCGACTGGATGATGGGACGAGATATGACATTTTCTGTACCGCAAACGTTGCGCTCGCCTCTCGCGCTACGCGCAGCAATGTTCGTCGCAGGGGCAATCTATCTAGCGCTCGGCAATAAAGCATCGGGAGGGATATTTGCAACAATCCCATTCTTTTTTGGCATGGGTCAGGAAAAATCAATCATCTTCTCATATAAAACAAAAGGCGGAAGCTATAAGAAAATAGTAGTTCACGAACCACGAGATTGGCGGTCCGCAAATGAGGCGATCACCTTTCCAAAAGAGGCTATTCGATCTGATGGATCAATGACGATTAAGGCTGAATTCACGAAACGTCACCAACTCGGGTTTGCCGGTGTGCTGCAAGATCCGGTAGTAGCATCTTCTCGTGAGGAGGTTCTTTCCGTAACCCGCGCCACGCATTCTCGCCTACAGGACGTAACAAATGAGATAGCGCAGACTAATAAATCCTATACTCACTTGATTCCGGGCGACACCGTTGAAGTTGAGTTTTCAGAACCGAACCTGAGCCCAAATGAAGGCGAACAAACGACATATCTCATGCAGTCCTACGGTTTCTATACTGCGCTACGAGAGCCGTATCGAAAGATAGCCGGTGATTGGCAGAGTAGCCTCTCAAGCGAAGCAAAGTCGCACTACGAACAGCTTACCTCAAATACTAGCTAGTTCTCGCAGTCATGAAAAAGACAACCGCTCTCGTCTTTGCTGTCATCATACTTCTTCTTATTGTTGGTGTAAGCTCTCGCTCGCTTGTGTCCGGCTATTACGCCAATTTGGGACGTGATGCTCTAAACAGCGGTAATTATGCGGATGCGAAGACTAAGCTTGATAATGCAAGCAGATTTGATGCATCAAACCCACAGGTAGAAGCTTACTTAGGCAGGTTGGCACTTGCTCGTGCGGATGTCTCTGGTCCAGTCTATTATCCTGAAGCTGACTATCAAACCGCACTCGCTCATTATGAAAAGGCTTTTTCATTAAATCTGAAGAGTAAGGCGTCCGCGGAAGTGTATCGACAAGCTCTTGAGAATGCCGCATTAGCCTACTGGAATACCGGAAAATATAACACAGCAGTTGATAAATATTTAGAGGAAATTGAAGTAGCGCCGGATCGCTCATTTTGGCCACGCTATTTTGTTGCCACAGACTATTTCGAACGCGCCAATAAGCCGAAGGAAGCTCTTGATATTCTCACACCAGCACCCAATCTTGCCCAGTCCGCGCTTGAAAAGAGGCAGCTCCCCAATGTATATGTACTCCTTGCGCGGCTCTATGATTACGCGGGAGATATGAGTAAAGCCAGTGAAGCAGCGAAACTTGCTATCGCCTTGATTCCGGAGAACGAAAAGAGTAATCCGTTAGTAGCGACAGCATACTTTAGGCTCAGCACCTTGGACGCCCGGGCGGGTAATCTCAAGATTGCCCTCGACGATTATGCGAAACTCGAGAAAACTGCAAGGAGCTTGAACAAAGCAGAAGGCTATTATAGCTGTGTGCTCTCGCGCATTTACTTTCATGTTAAGGATTATGAAAAAGCGGCTAGTATCGCAAAATCACGGGTAGAAGGACAGAAAGTTCCAGAACTGATAGATGCCCTGTGTTTTGATACGCTGACACGTATTGAGTTAGCGCAGGGGAATAAAAGTGCAGCGCAGCAGTATGCTCGGAAGTATATCGCATTAGTTGACTCTTTTCCGCGGCTAGATGCTACCATTCAGCGAAGTCGGGCCGAGTTTACCAACCTCACTGCCACGCCGTAGTTCGGACTTCAAAGATCTTGCTAAGAGGATTTCAAGCCGCTCGCAGTGCGAAAATATTTTATTAGGAGAACTTGGGTAAAAGGTTGCTTTGCGCTTTTGTGTGTCGTTGTGGTTTTAGCGATCGCCCTAATACTGGGACGCGATGGAATTGCAAGAGCGGTGTGGCAGCAGTATCAGTTCCCCATAGTGGCACTCAAGTTGGATCAAGCTGACGCGGATCTCGCTATGCAAATCGGCAGCTATTACTTTGGCAGTGGAGCGTACGACTTGGATCGGGGAGATGCAGCTTTTAGTAAAGCCATTGCGCTTGAGCCGGGCATCTTGTGGGGACACTATCAGCTTGCCCGCATTGCCTTTGTGAAAGGGAATTTTACCGAGGCGCTCAGTGAGATAAACACTGAATTAAAATATAATCCGGAAAATCTGCGTTCGCTCTATATACGCGGACTCATCTATGCCTACTCGGGGAGATTAGAACTTGCCGAGGCAGATTTTCGGAGGTTTACCGAATGGGCACCAAGCGAGTGGGCGGGCTACAACGATTTGGCCTGGGTACTGGCCAAAGAAAGTAAATTCGCGGACGCGGAAAAGAGTATAGAGGAAGGTATGCAGAGGGTTTCTGATGCCGAGCATAATCCCTGGCTCTGGAATTCATTAGGTGTCGCCGAACTTAATTTAGAAAAATTTGTTTCGGCCAAAAATTCGTTTGAGGAGGCCAAGACGAGTGCGGCGTTGCTTACCGCCGATGATTGGCATAAGAGTGACCCGGGGAATGATCCCCAATTTGCTGAAAATGGCCTCGAGCAGTTTAGAGATTCGATTGAGGCAAATCTTAAAAAAGCCGAAGAGGGGATAAAAAGCAATTGAAGAACTCGGTGGGTGTGGATAATAATGTTTACCCTAGCTTATTTCGTGTCATAATGAAGTAAATGAGAAAGAATCTGCTGGCCTTTGGTGTGCTAGCACTCGCTCTGACGCTCGGGGTCTTTTTGTTGGTCCTAGTTTCGTTTGCGAGTGCAAATCCATCTAATGTAGCGCCGCAGTGGGCGGATGTAACCGGCGCGGGTATTTCTATGCCGGCCTGCTCGGCTTCGGCGCCAGTGTCCACATGCGTTGGCCCTACTCCGGTACTTCGAGTCACTACAAGTGCGTGCGCTGACCATGGTGGTCTACCAGTTACGGTACGCTGGAACGTTTCAGGAGTTCGAGCCGATACTTCTCAAGGACATGTGGATGTAAACAGCGTGCCCTGTGCGGCATCTGTTGAGTGGAGTGCTGCTGTTCCCCGTGTCGTTATAGGAAGTGGGAACCCTAATCCCCAGCCGCCCCTTTCCAACCATATGTATTATTGGTTTACGGCAGTTCCATCTGTCTTGGGTTCAGGGGACAGTCTGGGCGGAACGATTACTACACCGAATTGTACGCCCATTCCGCCGCCGGGGGGAGACATAAGAGTAAATGGTCTTAAGAACGTAACTATTGCGAGCGGGGACACGGTGAACGTATCTTGGACTTCCACCGATGCCACGAGCTGCACAGTCACCTATTCAGATATACCCGGCAGTTTAACTGGTACTTCTTCAGCTGGTGTGGCGCAAACTCTTTTTGCGAATAGAATTTACTCTCTTTCCTGTACGGGACCTGGTTCGCTTCCGGGATTTTCTGGACCCATATCCACAGCTTCAGTGACAGTAACGGCAGGGCCACCGCCTCCTACGCACCTCGACTGCCTTGCCAATGCATGTGTAAGCGTTGCTGGTGTGGGCAGTGATGCCTGTACTTCGAATGCAGATTGCGCTGGTGGCTCACCTCTTTCGGTCGCTTGCAGTGCCTCACAATCGGATGTTACAGAGCAGGGTGAGACCACAGTTCTTACGGCAACCCCAAGCGGTGGCAACTGCGGCAGCTATAGTTATTCATGGGCTAATACGCCATCAAGCCCCAATCAAAACGTGAATAATGCCAAATATACTACTCTGGCCGGATTTCCGCCGGGAATCTATAATCCCAGTGTAACCGTTACGTGCGGTCCTGAAGTAAAAACGAAAACGTGCGGCCCGGTGCATGTATGGGACTCTACTCTCAAGGTAATTCCGGCTGGGTCAAGTATCGTCGTTGGTGGGAATAAACAAATGACCGCTCAATATTATAAATACGGTGAGAGTGGTCCCGCGCCTGCAGTTGATGTTACCGATGTTTCCTCGTGGGACGTAGATCCAGCGGCCTCAGCGATTGCATCCGTGGATGATGTCAATAATCCTCCAACGACGCAAAAAGGACTTGTACATGGTCTGAGTGCTGGCGTTGCTCAGGTGAATGCACATTATCCGAATGGACTCGACTACGTCATTAATGGCAGTGAAAACGTAACTGTCTCAAACGGCGCCCCTGGGCCCGCGCTTTCAGTATTTCCTACCACTCGCAACTTTACGGCTCAAGTCGGCGGCTCTAATCCGGCTTCTCAAACGATCTCGGTGCAAAATGCAGGCGGCGGCACCCTTAATTGGACGGCAAGCGAGGCAACGCCTTGGCTTTCAATTGCACCGGGCAATGGCACCAATAACGGCACGATTACCGTAAATGTAACTACGGGAGCACTCGCTGTTAATACTTATAACGGTACGATTACCGTGGCTGACCCACTTGCGGCGAGTAGCCCACAAACAGTCACCGTCACTTTTGTGGTAACCGCGGGAGGACCACCCCCCCAGGTCTGTAACAATGGTGTACAGGAAGGGTCCGAGCAGTGTGATAATGGAGCCAGCAATGGAGTCTGTCCCGCTGTGTGCAGTAGTACTTCATGTACGCTAAACTCCTGCAGTCCGCCATCCGCGCCCACTGGAGACCTGAAGGTAAATAAAGGGAGTGGTCCCGTCGATGGTCCCATCACTATCACGAGTGGTGGCGCGGTGACGGTGAGTTGGACTTCTTCCGATGCGACAACGTGCAAAGCTACCTATTCAGATGCAGGGGGCAGCATAACAGGCGCGCCAGATAATTCTGGTACGACCCAAAATCTGACCGTAACAAGAACCTATACTCTAAACTGCACCGGCCCCGGAGGAACGAAGGACGTAGATACGGCCACGGTAAATGTTGCACAGCCGCCTGTTTTGAACGCTACCCCCACTGTGATTTCAAGGGGTCAAACTTCGAAACTTGTTTGGACCGCACCTGGCGCGACAAGTTGTACAATAACAGCTCCCGGCTTCAGCCAACACGTATGTAATGACGCGATAAGCTGTGGTAATGGCGGCATGGTTACGACAAATCCACTTGATGTATCAACGAACTTTATCATCACGTGCGATACGGGCAGCGACAATGCCTTTGTGACGGTAGGTATCATCGAGGAATCTCAATAGGTGGGTGTTGATCCCGTTGGAAATAGCCCGCCCCAGTCCCCTGGACGTGACGCGTGGGCGTTTCTAACGGGATTGACAGAATAGGGGGCGTTGTCCTAAAATAGATTCATCCTGAAAGTCCGCGGCGCGCGGACTTTCTTCGTCAGGTCGGCTTAATAACAATTTAAAAGGCACAACTAAATAACAACTTAATAAAATAAACCATGAACATAAAGGATATCTCTCGGGCGATCGAACAGATCGCGGAAGAAAAAGGGCTGGACCCCGACCGCGTGCTCGAAGCCATTGAGTCATCGGTCGCGGCGGCCTATAAAAAAGAATATGGCAAACGCGGCGAAGTAATTCGCGGCAAAATCGACCTCAAGAGCGGCGACCTTAAATTTTGGCAGGTGAAAACCGTGGTGGATGAGAGCCTGGTGCGCATCGTGAGCGATGAGGAGGAGGCGGAGCGTAAGACCGAAGAAAAACCCAAAGAAAGCGAAATTACCGAAGAGCCGCTTCTGCCGCGCTACAATCCTGATCGGCATATTCTGATCGACGAGGCGAAAAAAGTAAAAAAAGATGTCGTGATTAGCGACGAGCTCGAATTCCCGCTTGAGACACATTCAGACTTTGGCCGCATCGCAGCGCAGACCGCCAAGCAGGTGGTGCTTCAAAAGCTCCGCGAAGCCGAGCGCGAGTCAATGATCCGCGAATTTAAAGATAAAGAAGGCCAGCTAGTTTCCGGCCTTATTCAGCGTTTCGAACGCGGCAATGTCTATGTGGATCTCGGGCGCGCGGTAGGAGTGATGTTCGGCA
>JBGOTK010000014.1:0-13332 GCA_041476445.1 Minisyncoccia bacterium
CCAAAAAAATACCGAATTTAATTTCACGATTGCACATCACGTCCGGATTCGGCGTCTCGCCTTTTCGATACCCTTCCACCATATACTCCACTACCCGCTTTTTGTACTCCGCCTCAACATCCCAAACATAAAACGGTACGCCGATCTTCTCCGCGACCCGGCGCGCATCCTCGGCATCGCCCTCCGCACAGCCATCCACGTTATAAGAACGTAAAAAGACACCGGTCACATCGTGACCTTGTTTATGGAGTAAATAAGCGGCGACGGATGAGTCTACTCCGCCCGACATGCCGACAAATATTGTCTGCCGCTTGCTTGACATCATATACAAAGTAATTCAATGCTTAAAATAAGGCAAATCGGGTTAGAATAATAGCGATGGCAACGGAAAAACGTTTTCAAATAACTATTACCGGCAAAGTACAGGGTGTTTTCTTTAGACACTCAGCCAAACGTAAAGCCGATGAACTCGGGATATCTGGTTTCGTTCGCAATATGCCCGAGAGCAGTGTTTATATCGAAGCTGAAGGCGAGGAAAAAGTGCTTCAGGAATTTATTGCTTGGTGTCGTAAGGGACCAGAACTCGCTCGCGTTGACCATGTTACTATAGAAGAAAGTCCACTCGTAAACGAAAAGGGATTCTCGATTAAAGAATAACTCTATGCCACTTACCATTCTCGCGATCTCAGGCAGTCTCCGCAAAGCCTCGCTGAATCGTAAACTTTTAGAGATTGCCAAACACATCGCGAGCGATGCGGGACACACGGTAACTGAGGCGGATCTAAAGGAACTTGCACTCCCGATCTACGATCAAGATATTCAAGATCAAGGCTTTCCAGAATCAGTGACAAAATTTAAAACCATGATCGAGGCAGCAGATGTCGTTCTTATTTCCTCTCCGGAATACAATCACTCAATCCCCGGCGGGCTTAAAAACGCTATCGACTGGGCCTCGCGCGACAAGAATTCTTTTGATGGAAAAGTGGCGGCAATATTCGGCGTGTCCGACGGTCCCTTCGGCACGGTGCGCATGCAGCCTCATCTTCGCCAAGTGCTCGCTACGCTGAATGTTCTTACCCTCCCCCGCCCACAGGTAAACATCCGTATGGGCAAAGAGGCGTTCAACGAAGATGGCTCGCTGAAAGACCCGGACACCTATACGCTCCTTGAAACGCTTATCAAAAAGACACTAGAGGTTGCGAGTAAACTCCATTAATAGCGGTGCGACCGTTCTCAGACATTGATTTATGTTATCATGACGACCGTCACGATAACATAAATTTTTTAACCCTTTATTTTATAGCTTTTCACTCCTCCCTATTCGCTTTACTATATACCCTAAACCCTATTGGCTAAGCCCTGCACCCCGTTCTTACGCCTTCTCCATCCGTTCATAATACTCTCCCGTCTCTGTATTGATTTTCAAAACATCACCCTCGCCGATAAAAAGCGGGACAGTCACCTCCGCGCCGCTTTCGAGCTTCACCATCTTCGTCGCGCCCTGGGCGGTATTGCCACGCACTGCGGGCGGAGCTTCAACGACTTTAAGATCAACTTTAATCGGCAGAATAATACTTACAATTTTCCCCTCGAACACGAGAGCGGTAACCTCAAGATTCGGTTTCAAAAATTTTGCGCCCGCACCCAATACATTCTCTTTAAGTGAAAGGCGCTTTAAGACATCGGCGGGATCCGTAAACCAATACTCACTCCGGTGGCTGTAGATAAACTTCACCGGTGTTTTTTCTATATCAGCCTCGTCAAAATAATCCGACGGTTTGTAGTTCCGCTGGAATACCTGGCCCGTTAAAAGATTTTTGATGCGCGTCTGCACACTCGAGCCACCGCGACCGATATGGAGATGCGCAACTTCAAGCACTTGGTAGGGCGCACCATCGATCGTCACATAGCTGCCGTTTTTTAAGTCGTTTATAGAAAGCATGAATTTTATAAATAGTTCCTTACGATTGTAGTGATTTCGGCGAAGAATACAAGCCAAAGGCCGCCTCACGTTTCTTTCGAGGCGGCCTTTGCGAAAGCAAAATCAAGATTACTCGCTGGGCTGCCGATCTCCACGCGTTGAGCCCTCTGGCTCTTCGATCTTGAGGTTCACGCGAGCGTTATTTTTTACGCCAACGATCCTCAACAACGAACGGATGGCGTTTGCCGTCGCGCCCTGCCGACCGACCACTTGCCCCATATCCTTCGGATTCACCCTAAGAGACAAGAGCACGCCCATCTCATCAACTTTCCGCTCGACCGTTACGTCTTCCGGATGGTCCACAATGGATTTTACGAGGAAGGTCAGAAATTCCTGATCAACTGGATTGTCCATGTGTCGTTACTTCAATCACACGACCTTTATAAATTTTTCAAATGTTATTGACTGGCTGCGGATGCGGACTCGGCCACTGTTTCTTCTTTTTTGGCAACGATTTTCTTGTGTACCGGCCTCTTAGCACCACTTACGATGCCCTGTTTCACAAATAGATTATGCGCGGTAGCAGTAGGTTGTGCGCCCGAACTGATCCAGCGCTTTACCTTATCGCCATCTACTTTTGATTCCTTATTCATCGGATTGTACCAGCCAAGATCGTCAATAGAGCGACCGTTCAACTTGGAACGCTTTTCCTGCACAACAATACGGTAGCTGGGTTGGTTTTTCTTACCGATTCTCTGAAGTTTGATAGCCAACATGATTGGATTAATGTATAAGAATTAGCGTAAAAATGCAAGGGTTAGGCGGGAGTGTGCGCTGGTGCATCTTCGATTTTAAGTGAGAGCACCCGCGAGGTACCGTCCTCGCCCATGGTTACGCCGTAGAGTACATTAGCGACTTCCATCGTCGCCCGGTTATGCGTTACCACCACAAACTGGGTTTTTTCCGAAAACCCCTTAAGCATTTCGGCAAATCGGCGGGCATTGCGCTCATCAAGCGCGGCATCAATCTCATCAAGCACGAGAAATGGTGGTGGTGAAACAGAAACAAGCGCAAATAGGGCCGCGATCGAGACCAGGCTGCGCTCGCCGCCCGAGAGCATATCAAGCCCGGTAATACGTTTGCGCGGAATCGAGACCTCAATATCGATGCCGATCTCCTGTTTTTTCTCATCTTCTTTTTCTTCTACTTCTGCAACCACTTCTTTTATATCTTCACCTCCTTCCCGCTCTTCGCTTTTCGATTTTCGCTCTGGCTTCACCAATACTAGTTTCGCCTTGCCCCCGCCGAACATAAGTTCGAATAGCCGCAAGAATTCCTGATTGATTTTATGGATGGCGGAACTGAATTCAGCATTAATTTTTTTTTCGAGATCGCGACGCAGTTTTTCAAGATCAATGATCGCTTTTTTCAGGTCTTCGGATTGTGTGGCTAAAAAGTCGTGGCGTTCTTCAGTTTCTTTGGCTTCTTTTACAATCGCCTCATCCACATCGCCCATCGAAGCAAGCTCTCCCCGCATGCGCAGTAATTTTTTCTCCAAGTCAGGCAAAGCGTGCAAATCAGACTCAAGATTTACCGGCTCGTGCGCAATCGACGCCAGGAACTCTTTCCATGCATACCCCGCCTGCGCCACTTGTCCTTTAATATCTCCTTCTTTGAGACTCCAGCGTTCGCGCTCGAAAAGTAATTTATTTTTTTCACCTTCGAGAGCATAGTTTTCATTTTTCTTACTTTGGATGGCCGAGAAGGCTTTTTTGAATTCACTATTTTGCGTCTCAAGTGCCGTGTTCATTGCCTGTTCCGCCTGCGTTTGCTGCCGCAGCTCCGTTTCGATATGGTGCAGTTCATCCATGATTTTCTTCTTGGACCCTTCGAGCTCTCGGGCTTCGTCCTCGGCGCCCTTATCACCGCGAAAAAGCTCGGAAATTTCACTTACCAGTGTCCGCACATTGCTTCTGATCGAAACAAGATCTAGTATATGAAACTTTTCCAGCTCTTCTTTTATTTTCCTTAGGCACTCAACGGCCCGATCTGCCGGAATGGCGACATCTTTAGACTTGGCGACAAAAAATTCAAGGCGCGCCTCGAGACGGCCCAGTTCTTTTTGAAGATTCAGGCGTCGCTCACTTAAGGCCACTTGGGTTGTGCGGACTTTTCGCATGGCCTCATGAGTAGAGGGCTCGCTGGCTTCGAGCGCGTGCGCCGCCCGCTCTAGCGTCCCAAGCTCCTTCTGTACAGCGGCAAGCGTTGTATCAAACCGTTTTATTTCAGGATCAAGCTTTGAAAAATGAGAGTGGACTTCGGCCAGCTTCACGGCAAAAAAAGTCCGCTCCAATCCTTGGCGCTCAGCGTCGATTACGGCCCGCTTGTCCCAGCGCGCGGTCTGCCGCCGCAGCATACGCAGGTGCGGCGCGATTTCTTCGATTAACGCGCTTACTTTATCAAGATTAATAAGCGAATTCTTGTGTTTGCGCTCAGCTTCAGCTTTTTTAAGCTGATACTCCCGGAGACCCAATATTTCCTCGATCATCTCACGCCGTTCACGCGGCGCCGCCTTAATAAACATGTCGCTCTCCCCCTGCCCGACTACCACCATGCCCCGGGCGCCTAGGCGCACCCGCGCAAAAAAATCTATGATGTCTCGCAAACGTACCTCAGCTTTGTTCAAGAAATACCGCGAGTCGCCATCTCGGGAAACTTGCCGCGAAACAACGACTTCAGAAAAATCAACCGGAAAGAAAGCGTTGGTATTATCAAAATAAATGCTTGCCTGAGCAAGTCCCATGCGCGGCTTCGACGGAGTGCCGGCGAAAATAAGATCTTCGGCTTTGGCGCCGCGCAGATTTTTCGCATCGCGTTCGCCGAGAAGCCAGCGCAAGGCATCGATTACGTTCGACTTGCCGGAGCCATTCGGACCCACGATCGCCGAAATACCTCCGGGGAACTCTAAAACCGTTTTGGTAGCGAAGGATTTAAAGCCTACTAATTCCAACTTCTTTAACATACATTTGATGATTTTCCGCCGGAGGCGGATCCTCCTTCGGAGGAAAAGCCGTTTAGTTCAAGCTTTTTGAGCATGAAGTCTGCGTAAAAAAATTATGAAAGACTTTCAAGCGCATTCTTGGCCGCATCGAGTTCTGCTTCCTGTTTTGAAAGACCGCTGCCCTCTGCTACCTTGTCCTCGCCCACATAGACGCCCATGCGGAATGTTTTCCTATGATCCGGGCCGGTTTGCTCGAGCAATTTATACACCGGAGTAATTTTCTTCTTGTCCTGCACGATTTCCTGAAGCAAGCTCTTCGCGTCTTTATAGGCGCCGCCTTTAAACACTTCGTCTGCCGATGGCGTCACATATTTTTTAACAAACTTAGCCGCCACTTCATAACCTTGGTCGAGATAGATGGCACCCAAAAGCGACTCGATCGCGTTCGCGAGAATAACCTCTTTGGCACGCGAGGAATCCTTGGCCTCGCCGCGCGAGAGAAACAAATATTTCTGAAGATTGATCTCTTCGGAGATTTTTGCGAGGAACTGATAATTTACGAGCGCCGCACGAAGCAGGGTCAACTGTCCTTCCTGCGCTTCCGGAAATTTCTGATAGAGTTCTTCGGTTACCGCGAGTTCAAGCACGGCGTCGCCCAAGTACTCCAATCGTTCGTTGTGCGAAAACTCCCAGTTAGGATTTTCGTTAAGATAGGAACGGTGCGTCATCGACTCCCTAAGGAGCCCTTTATTTTTAAACATTACGCCGATTGATGATTCGAGGGCTTCAAGATTATCTTTCATGGTGTGATTCTTCTGGTCGTGGTTTTGGTGCGGGGGGCGGTGTCACGGCAGCGTCAGGATTTTTCTGCCGCTCGAGCTCGCGATACACGGTGCCCATCACACCATTAATGAACCGGCTGGAATTGGGGCCGCCGAAATTTTTGGCAACCTCGATCGCTTCATTGATGGCCACCTTGGGCGGCACTTCATTGGGATCGGCGTACAAAAGCTCATAGAGGCCGATGCGGAGAATATTCCGGTCCACGGGCGAAATTTGCGCGAGCGGCCAGTCGGGTGCCGCTTTCGTGATAATCTCGTCGATGAAATCAATGTGCTCGATCACGCCGTTCACGATACGCCACACAAAATCAGGCTCGTTGATGCCCGGCGCATATTCGTTGATATTCCGCTCGATGATGGCCGGCAGATCCGCTTTTTTATGATAAAAGTCCCACTCATAGAGCGATTGGAGTACTACGGTTCTCGCAAGGTGCCTGGTCGCCATATTGTTTCTATAAAAGTGATATCGAGGTGCAAAAACAGTGAATGCCTAGCCGAGGGGCCTACATTCCTCTATCTGTATTACGGTGCTCATAGGAATATTACTTTTTGCCGCACTGCAGACAGGTGCGATGTGGCAGCTTCGGCCCGCCGCAATTTTTGCACACCAAAAGACCCCGTTTTTTGAGGCGAAGATGCGCGCGGCGCCGGCCTACTTTTGATTTGGAGTGATGTTTTACTGGTACGCCACCCATATGGACCGCTTCGTAAGTAGTAGTATGTAGGAGAAAGACAACCCTCCCTGACTTGGCTTTCTCCTCTACACTACTTGGAAAGCTGCACTTAAAATACTACCGAGCCCCTAAAATGTCAAAGGAGGCTTTCGACAATAGCATACCTCGAGAAAAGGACCGCCGATGGAAAGCGGATAGGCCCATTTTCCTGCACATTTTGATATGCCGCACCGTCCCATAGCCCTTATGAGCCGCAAAGCCATATCCGGGAAACTTCTTATGCATTCTGACCATGAGGCGATCCCGTCGAACTTTTGCAATAATCGAAGCCAGCGCTATGGCTGGCACTTTTTCATCTCCTTTTATAATAGTGAGCGACGATCGCGGTAGCGCGACAAGCGAAGACTCCCTAAGATACAGTCCCCCATCGAGCATTACCCTAGAGCCCGAAACCAGCTTTGGTTTGGCAAGCGCCAGTTTATTTAACGCCCGGCTTGCGGCTAGATTGGCCGCTTTTGAGATATTCACGCGGTCAATAATACTCGGCTGCACATGCGCAACCGCAAATAAAATTCCTTTTTCTTTTACAAAAGAAAACCAACGCTCCCGATAAGTTGGTAATAACTTTTTGGAATCTCTGAGGGGCAAGCCAAGATCATTCTTGCCCCGAAAACTAATAGGTACTGCGACTGCTGCTACGGTAACCGGCCCAGCGAGCGCACCTCGGCCAACTTCGTCGATGCCAATTATATATTTGACAGCCATATAAATAATAGTAATGACTTTTTTGCTCCAATGCCATTGCCCCTGCTATAATTTGAATGAAAAATACCTCTTTATGCGCTTTGTCCATCTCCACCCCGCCCATTTACTTCGTAAATAGCGGGGCAAGTAACCACCTACCTTATGCCAAGATTTGTTCATCTACATAACCATAGTCATTATTCTCTGCTTGATGGTCTCACAAAAATCGAGAATATGGTGGCGCGCACCAAAGAGCTCGGCATGGACGCAATCGCACTCACTGATCACGGCAATCTCTACGGGGCCATCGAGTTTTATCAAAAAGCCAAAAAGGCGGAGATAAAACCTATTTTGGGCGTTGAGGCATATGTCTCGCCCGGCGCGCGCACTGATAAAACATCGGAAAGCGTAAGCGGCAACGGACGACTGCCTTACTACCACCTGATTCTGCTCGCCAAAAACGAAACGGGTTGGAAAAATTTAATAAAGCTCGTGAGTCGCGGATTTTTCGAAGGCTTCTACTACAAACCGCGCGTTGATAAAGAGTTGCTTAGAGAACACCACGAAGGGCTCATCGCTCTCTCGGCCTGCCTCACGGGCGAGATCCAAAGATTGTTACTCGCCGGACGCTACGAAGACGCTACACGCACCGCCCTCGAATATCGCGACATCTTTGGCACGGATAATTTCTATCTTGAAATAGGCAGCCATCCTCACATACCGGATATCGAGAAGGTAAACGCGGGGCTTGTGAAGCTCTCGAAGGATACGGGCATACCGCTTGTGGCAACACAGGACGCGCACTACCTTAAAAAAGAAGACGCGGAGTTCCACGATATTCTCCTCGCCATCCAAACAGGCAATAAACTTTCGGACGGCGATCGCCTTAGCTTAAAAGACGACGATTACTCACTGCGTTCGCCCGAAGAGATGATCGAGCTTTTTAAAGATCTGCCCGAAGCGATCGAGAATACAGGAAAAATTGCCGATAGGTGCAATGTGGAAATTGAATTCGGGAAAATCAGGCTACCGAAATTTGAGACGCCAAACAAAGAAGTACCAATCGATTATCTGAAGCAGCTCGTCGAGGAACGCTTATCACACCGCTTTAAAGAGACGACGCAGGAGATTCGCGACCGGATTGACTTTGAGCTTGGCGTCATCGAAAAGATGGGTTTTGCTGACTACTTTTTGATCGTGCAGGATTTCATCAATTGGGCCAAAGACTATGGCATCGTCGTAGGCCCCGGCCGAGGCTCGGCAGCTGGTAGCATGGTTTCCTATGTGCTTGGTATTACGGACATCGATCCCTTGAAGTATGGCCTGCTCTTCGAGCGTTTTTTAAACCCCGAGCGTATTCAGATGCCAGACATCGATGTGGACTTTACTGACCGGAGGCGCGACGAGGTGCTGAATTACGTAAAAGAAAAATACGGCGAGGATAAGGTTGCCCAGATTATTACCTTCGGGACTATGGCGGCGCGGGCGGCAATTCGGGACGCCGGGCGGGCCCTCGGCATGAGCTATACCTTCTGCGACCAGATCGCCAAGCTTATCCCCTTCAATCCCACGCAGGGTATGAAGATAGGCTGGCTCGACAAGTGTCTTGAGAATGTGGGCGAGCTCAAGGCGCTCTACGAAAACGACCCGCAGGCTAAACGCGTGATTGACGCAGCCCGCAAGCTTGAGGGCGTAGCGCGGCACGCTTCGGTGCATGCCTGTGGTGTCGTGATTTCCAAAGACCCGCTCATGGATATTGTGCCGCTCCAGTTTTCGCCGCAGGATCCGAATGCGGTAATCACTCAGTTTGAAATGCACTCCATTGAAGACCTGGGACTGCTTAAGATGGACTTCCTGGGGCTTAAAAACCTTACGATTATCGAGGATACCCTGCGTCTCGTGCATGACCTGCGCGGTGAAGATATTGATATTTCAAATTTGCCGCTCGATGACAAAAAAACATACGAACTTTTACAGCTCGCGGACACGACCGGCGTTTTCCAATTCGAGTCCGCCGGCATGCGCCGCTATATGAAAGACTTGCGGCCCAGCGAGCTTGAAGATCTAATTGCTCTCGTCGCCCTCTACCGGCCGGGACCGATCGAGCTAATTCCCTCATACATCAAACGCAAACAGGGCGAGGAGACGATCACCTACCTGCATCCCAAACTCGAACCAATTTTGAAACCGACCTATGGCGTGGGAGTCTATCAAGAACAGATGATGCGCATCGCTCGTGACCTCGCCGGCTATACGCTCGCTGAAGCAGACACGCTTCGCAAGGCTATTGGTAAAAAAATTAAAAAACTTTTAGATGAACAGCAAGAAAAACTTACCAAGGGTATGATCGCAAACGGCATCGATAAAAAAACTGCCGGTGCTATCTGGGAACTCTTCCCACCCTTCGCTCGCTACGGTTTTAACCGCTCGCATGCCGCCTGTTATGCCCTTATTGGTTTTCAAACTGCCTATCTTAAGGCGCACTATCCAGTAGAATTTATGACCGCACTTTTAAATGCCGATTCCGGTGATACTGACCGTATTGCTTTCCTAGTTGGCGAGGCCAAGAAAGCCGGCATAGAAGTGCTGCCGCCTGATATCCAAAAGAGCTTAAGGGAATTTGTTCCCGATGGACCCAACATCCGCTTCGGACTCTTAGCGGTCAAAAATGTCGGCTTGGCGATTGTAGACGCCATTGTTGATGAACGCGCACGTGGCGGATTATTCAGAGACATGACCGACTTCCTGGCGCGCGTGGAGCACAAGGACCTCAACAAAAAATCCCTTGAATCGCTGCTTAAGGCCGGCGCCTTTGACTCGCTTGGCACCGAACGCAATGAGGGGCTCCAAAATATGGAAGAGATCCTGAAATTCATCACAACCGCCCGGCGGACACGGGCCGATTCTGCGAATTCTCTCTTTGGCGACAATCATAAATCAAACTCCAAGCTGGTACTCAAAGCCGCTCCGCCGGCCACCCAAGCGGAAAAACTGGCCTGGGAAAAAGAACTCATGGGGCTCTACATTTCCGACCATCCCCTGCGGGCGCATGAGGCGAAAATAAAAGCGAGTCTCGCTAAATCGGTTAAGGACGCGACAGCGATCACCAACGAACGGCTGCACTTCACTGTCGCCGGCATTATTTCTTCTATCAAAAAGATTTCTACCAAAAATGGCCAGCCCATGGTCTTTGCTACCCTCGCCGACATGCACGACAGCATGGAGCTCATTGTGTTTTCAGATTCGCTCCAGAAAAATCCGGTGGCTTGGCAGGAAAATAAAGTTGTGGTGGTAAGCGGCCGCATGTCGGCCAGAAATGGCGAGTACAAGATGATCTGTGAAGGGGCCAGGGAACTTGTTTAAAGTGAGTCGAGACGCTTATAATGGCACTATGCTGAAGAGATCTGAAGGTGCCTCACTCGACGAGATCCGCCATTCACTCGCCCATCTTTTGGCTGCGGCAGTTTTAAAGAAGTATCCCGAAGCCAAGCTCGGCATCGGGCCCGTTATTGAAAACGGGTTTTATTATGATTTTGTCGTGCTGGGAGGGCTAAAAGAAGAAGATCTAAAAGAGCTTGAGGCAGAGATGCGGAGACTCATCAATACCCGCCTCCCCTTCTCCGGTGAAAAAATTACGCCAGCCAAGGCAAGGAAACTTTTCTCCGCCGGAGGCGGATCCGCCTTTGGCGGAAACAATCAGCCGTTTAAACTAGAGCTCATCAAGGACTTTTCGAAAGAAAAACGGGAGCTCACTACCTATCGAACAGGTGATATTTTTGTAGACCTTTGCCGCGGCGGGCACGTAGAAAATACCTCGGAGATTCCGGCCGATGCCTTCAAGCTCACCCACATCGCCGGCGCCTATTGGAAAGGCGATGAAAAGAACATACAAATGCAGCGTATCTACGGTCTGGCTTTTTCAACTAAAGAAGAACTAGCTAAATATTTGTGGCAGCAAGAGGAGGCAAAAAAACGAGATCATCGCGTATTAGGAGAGCAGCTAAAACTTTTTACTTTTGCAAAAGAAGTTGGCCCGGGTTTGCCGTTGTGGCTTCCTAAAGGAACAGTACTTAGAGAGGAGCTTGAAACATACGCTAAAAAAGTCGAGAAGGAGTGGGGCTACGAACGAGTAACGACGCCGCATATAGCCAAAGAAGACTTATACCGCATGTCGGGGCATATTCCCTACTATGCCGATAGCATGTTTCCGCCCATGAAACTTGACGACGGTAACTACTATCTAAAGGCTATGAACTGTCCGCATACGCATATGATTTACCGAGCAGCGCCGCACAGTTACCGTGAATTGCCTATCCGTTATGCCGAATTCGGTACGGTCTACCGTTATGAGCTTTCCGGAACATTGGCAGGACTTTTACGCGTACGAGGTTTTACGCAAAATGACGCGCATATTTACTGCACCGAAGAGCAAGCAGAAGAAGAATTTTTGAAAGTAATGCAACTGCATGAGTTTTGGTATAAGAAAGTTTTTGGTATTAAAGATTTCTACATGCGGCTTTCTCTGCCAGCCGATGACAAGAAAAAATATCCCAATATCCCCGAAGGTTGGGAAAAGGCAGTAACGATAATTCGCGGCGCTATGAAAAAGTCCGGCCTGCCCTACGTTGAAGTTGAGGGAGAAGCCGCCTTCTACGGCCCGAAAGTTGATTTCCAGATTAAAAGCGTTATCGGACGAGAAGAGACCGCATCTACCAATCAACTAGATTTCCTGGCGACTGAGCGTTTTAACCTTACGTATGTCGATAAAGATGGCAAAGAAAAGCCTGTCTATGTCATCCATCGCGCTCCCCTCGGCTCTCATGAAAGATTCATTGCCTTTCTCATCGAACATTACGCCGGTGCTTTCCCGCTGTGGCTCTCCCCCGTCCAGGTACGTGTTCTTGCCGTAAGCGAAAAACATGATGAATATGCGAAAAAAGTGCTGACGGAACTAAAAGATGCCGGCATCCGCGCAGAACTTGCCTCGTCAGACGAAACACTCGGCAAACGCATTCGCGAGTCGCAAAAGGCTAAAATTCCTTATACACTCGTGGTGGGCGATAAAGAAATTTACAATAATTCGGTAAATATGAGAATTTACGGCAAAGAAGCAACGGATGAACTAAGCATAGAAAAACTGGCCGAGCGACTTCTCGACGAGATCAACAAAAAAATCGCCTGAACGCGATTATGAAATAAGTTATTTCCTAGTCGCTCTCTTAGGAGAGCGACTAGGGGTCCGGCGCCGAGCCGTCAGTTCCTCTGGGACCGTCTGATTACTGCTTTGTCGAACTGCTTCGTCGGAATTTTCAGCTTTTCGAGCACGGCCCTTACGTCTGAGGCCCCGCCCCTCAAGATTCCCCGACGGGCTACTATGGTGGCAAAAAGGTCTCTCGTGCCACCAACCTTTTTCGCAAAACACATCACCTCCTCTTCCGGTCCGTCCGAAACTTCCCCATCCTTGGACATCACAATGGGAAGGGGGTCGCGAAGACCTGCATCCTCAAGGTCAGACACCATGTCTACCGGAACATCCTTGAGTATCACTGTCACATCGCCCATTTGCACCCCCCCCTTCCCTTATTGGTCTTGTTGCATGCTTCTACGATAATCTTATATCATTTAGCCACCACGTAAATGCCTCAAAAAAAATCCTTTATTCTCGTTATTTTAGGTCCTACTGCCAGCGGAAAATCCGCCTTAGCGGTACAACTCGCCAAAACATTTCATGGCGAGGTAATTTCGGCCGACTCGCGCCAAGTCTATAAAGGACTTGATATCGGCACCGGAAAAATTACACGCCGCGAGATGAAGGATATTCCCCATCACCTGCTTGATGTCGCGAATCCCAAAAAACAATTCAGTGTCGCCCAGTATCAAAAAAAAGCTGGAGCGGTAATTCAGCAAATTTTAAAAAGTAATAAACTCCCGATCATTTGCGGCGGCACGGGACTCTATATTGACGCAGTGCTTTTGGGTCGTGCCTGGCCAGAAGTTTTACCGAACCCTACGCTGAGAAAAAGACTTTCTAAACTCTCAACGGAAGAACTTTATAAGCAACTTAAGAAACTGGATCCGCGGCGTGCTGAAGAGATAGATAAGCAAAACCCTCATCGGCTCATACGGGCTTTGGAAATTGTGCTCCAAACA
>JBGOTK010000015.1:0-11999 GCA_041476445.1 Minisyncoccia bacterium
AATGCGCCGGGGGCCGTGACCTCACCTTCGGTTGCTACGTTTGACACTCAGCGCACTGCAGTTGTAAGTAATAGTGCCGACGTTGTTTCAAAAACGGGCGCGGCGGTAAAAGCGGGTTTATTCAAGCTGCTTACGAACTTTTTAACATTTCTTACCTGGTACATGATACTTTTGGTTATCTTCGGCATAATTTTCTTCTTAGTGGCCGCGGCTTTAAAGCGAAGAAAAAAGACGGACTATATTGTGAGCAAGCCATTTGAGCCGGTCTTCCCGACCAGTTCACCTACTCTTGATTAAATTAAATTGATGTCGTATAATACCGCTCTATGAAACCCATGACCCCATCAAAGAACTATCTGTACCTTTTGGTCGTTTTGGCGCTTGTGGGTGCCACTATTCTTGCCATGCAAGGCGCTTCGGCGACATATTCGCATTGCGATAATGATTATAGCGGTTATGGATACAGCCACCATGACGATTGTAAGCCTTCACCAGCACCAGCACCAGCACCTTCACCAGCACCATCTCCCTCGCCCTCGCCGTCCCCTTCACCTTCGCCTACACCCGCCCCGGCACCTTCTCCTTCGCCATCACCGACCCCACCCCCTCCTTCGTCCGGCGGCGGAGGCGGCAGCGGACCATCGGGACCGACTGTTACGCTTTCGGCTAATCCATCCACAATCACGCAGGGTGAAACCTCAGTGCTGCATTGGACATCCGGTAACGCGACCAAGTGCCAAGCTACCGGCAGCTGGACAGGTAATAAAGCAACCGCTGGCGAGGAAACAGTTTCGCCAAGTGTGACAACCATCTACGGCCTAATGTGTACCAATGATGTCGGTTCGGGCGCGGCACAAACCATGGTTACGGTTGTGACGCCAAGTACAAATGGTGGTGGAGGCGGTGGCGGTACGCCGCAAGTTGATGGCGCCTCGACAACCGCCCCCTTCTACATCGCTTGTGTGGCGAGTCCAGCAAATACGTCGATTGGCACAGTGGTAATGTTCGTTGCCGGCCGTACTGGCGGCATCGCTCCGTTTACTTACGTGTGGACCGGAGACGTCTCAGGACTCAACCAGGCAGTGTCAAAAATATTCCCAACCCCCGGTATAAAAAGAGCTACGCTCCTGGCACGAGATGGCGCGGGCAATTTTGCCCGAACACAATGTGCGGTGAATATCTACAAACCCATAGGCACTGCGCCAGTACCGGCAGGAATTTCCAAACCCCAGCCTGTCCCGACACCAGAATCATGCGACTGTGCGACCACCACGCCACCCGCGCCAACACAAGCAGCGGTGCCAGTTTGTCGAACCTATACTTCATGCACTGACGGCCTGACTTATGTAACCAATGGTCAAGCAAACGGCGCCTTTATAAACGGCGTGCCGACCCAAGGCGAATCGAGACTCGTCTACGACTCTGCCACTAATCAGTGGAAGCTGGTCCAGAATTCTTTAACCGGCAATCCCTCGGAAACTTTGGGTATTCCTCCTCAAGGACTCGCGAGCCTCTTCATAACCGCGAGCGGCAACCCTTCCCGGTTTACCTTCCTCTTAATCTGGTACTTCATGCTGCTCTTCCTCATCGGCTTTGTAGCGCTCTTGGTTTCGACCTTGAGACGGAGATAAAAAGAATCGTTTCAGTCAAACAAAAATCGCTCGGAATTCCGAGCGATTTTTGTTTCTGTGTTTGCATTACCAGGTTCCTTCCCACTCTTTATAGAAGTGGTTCAAATACTCCTCCATGAATTTATGTCTGCCCTCAGCCAGCTCTCTGGCTGTTTTTGTATTCATGAGATCTTTTAAGAACAGCAGCTTCTCATAAAAATGATTGATAGTCGTGCCTGCACTTTTTGCATACTCCTCTTTTGTAGCATGCATTATGGGCTTTTGATTAGGATTGTGGAGTATTCTATTTTTATGACCGCCATAGGCAAAAGTGCGCGCAATACCAATCGCACCCAATGCGTCCAACCGATCGGCATCTTGCATAATTTTTCCCTCCAGGGTACTTGGCCCTATTTTCACTCCAGCGCCTTTGAAGCTTCCCACCAGAATAATACGTTGTACCTGAGAAATAACTTCTTTTAAAACACCGCGTTTTTCTAGCATTTCTCCCGCAACACGGGGACCAACCGTATCGTCGCCTCCATGAAACTTCCAGTCTGCAATATCGTGGAGCAATGCTCCAAGTTCTACGACTAACATATTGGCCTTTTCTCCTTTACCGATATGCTGTGCCATTTTCCAAACACGATAAATATGCCACCAGTCATGGCCAGATCCTTCCCCTTCGAGTTTCTGCCGCACCTCCTCTGCAATGAGGGTAATAAGCTCTCTATCCTCCATACGAAGAGTGAAGATTCAGCATACAGTAGCACGACTCACATTGCATGGGTTATATCTCAGGAACTGAAATACGCCACATAATAGAATAGGACTCCCGAGAGTACGGCGATTATCCAGCTCACCAGAAACACTATCGTCATACGCCTATGTTCTTTAAAGTAATTAATGCCGCGGCCGTAATTTTTCCAGGCAAAAAACATGAAAATAACCAGCAGAATAAACATAAGGAGCGAAAAAGTGCCGTGGAAGATGGCAAGCGCGATGTAAAAAGACGAATGAGGGATGATAGCGTTGTCTACATGCGTGAAAAAGCGCTTGGCCATGTAGGTGATGTTGAATAAAATTTCGTAGGCTAGCACGACGCCAGCTGTTTTATATGAAAAAATATTCTTCGCATAGGCGAAGTAAAACACATAAAATAACCCCGCCGTAACCAATATCTCCGTGCATAACGTGAACGTGCTAAACCAAGGAATGTTGATGAACATGATTAAAGCATAGCAAACTATTAATCAAATTTAAATAAAATCTCACGGAAATTCTTGACTCTGTCTTTTTCATCAATCTTAATCCCCTCTTTTTTGTATTTTTTCATGCGCTCGGCGCGACGCCTTTCATTCACCCATATGCGGCCGTCGGCATAGACAATTCGGTGAAAGGGAATGTCCTTTGTGCCATTCTGCCAGGCCTTGCCTAAAATATTGGTAACGCTCTGCGCGAGAATTGGGTGTCCGCCCGCCGCCTTAACAAGGTGTCCGTAGGTCGTAACCTTGCCCGGCGGAATTCTGAGCGCTAATTTCACGACTCGTTCGCCAAACGTGGTTTTAAGCGCCGCCGGAGCGTATTTGAAATGCTTAATGGGCATGCTCTTTGACTTCCCGGTTGGATTATAGACTAGGCGTAAAACTTCTTTACTAGTATAGGTAAATCTGCCTTTGATTTATCTCCTTTAGCTAGTTTGTCATAGAGCTCTCGAGGGGTGAGCCAAAACGCCTCAATAAAATCATCTTTATTATAATCCGGAGTCATATCCATCTTGATCTCATAGACATTCATAAATGCGTTGACGGCATCTTTTTGTGGAGTGAGATAACCTAATAAATGATACGGCACATTATCTGCGTTTAGATTTAACTCTTCCTGCAGTTCTCTCTTAAACGCTCCTTCATAGCTTTCCCCTATTTCGACGTGGCCCCCTAAACTCATATCGAGGCACAGAGGAGTGTAGCGCTTGTGAGCCGTTCTTCGGGGAATCCAAAGTTTCCTTTCCGAATTCACGATAAACGCGTTGATCACCCGAAAATTTTTTAAACTCTCTTTATATATCTCTGAGCGTGTCTTCGTGCCGATTACTTCATCGTTTTCATTAACTATGTCGAGTACTTCATCCTGTTGCATGCTTTAATAGAGCGATATTACCTGTTTCGATTTACTTCAGCAATAATGGCCGTGTGGTCGCTTACGCCGAATTGCTGCCGGACATTGGTCACCTGATACTCGGGCGTCGAAAAGATAAAGTCTACGACGAATCGTTTCAGTTTTTCGCGTTCTACGGGATTGCTGCGCACCTTGTGGCGCTCCACATCCATAGTAGTAGCAAATGCCGAAGGAATATTGTCTTTATAGCGTTCCACAAGGCGATGATAAATCCGATTGTTGCCCCGAGGTACGTTAAAATCACCGCATAATACTACACTCGGGATAGTTTCGAGTATCTTAAATAGGCTCCCTGCGTCCTTATCTTGATATTCATTCGGTGTACCATCTGGCGTCCAGGTAAAGTGCGTGGCCGCAATGGTAAAACCTTTGCCATTTATTTCTACATCGCCCCAGACAAGGCCATAATAAGTCGTCTTCATCTTACTTTCGACTGAGGTCCGGTCGTGTGTTTGAATTTCTGCTATACCCTTATGGTAATAGTCGCTATGTGTGTTTCGAAACTGATTCTTCACCAGGAGTGCGATACCCAACGTCTCAACTACCTCTTCCTGATAACGATCTCTGTACATAGGGAGGAATACAGCTTCGTAATTAAACAGTTTTTTAAGCATTGCCAAATCCCGCTCGAACAGCTCCTGGAGACAAAGCACGTCGGGCCGCTCGCGTTCTAAAAACGGCAGGATCTGAGGCCAATGGCGGCTGCCTTCGACGTTCAGCGTGATGAGTTTTATCATTCGGGTTCATCATACCCCGATTCTTCAAGGAAAATCCATATCTTCGGGCTTCCATGTTACAATGAACTTTACTATGAAATTTCAGCACATGACGGCTTTTATTTCTTCCTTCTCCGCGCTAATTATACTGGCGCTCATAGCCGGCTTGGCCTACGGGTACTGGAACATTCTTACGCTGCAAAGACAGGTGGCAGAGCTTCGCGATGGGGCCGCTTCCACGACCCAGGATATTAATACCCTCGCCGAAGGCGTTTCAGATTTACAGCAAAAAACGCGCAGCCTCGCAGATTCAATTTCGGTCGTCGGACAATTTGTCGCCGATGTTAAGCAAAATGTGGAGGGCGTGTCGTCTCAAGTAAACGACTTTGGACAAACAATCAACACGCTTGATAAACTCTCGAAAACCGACAAGGAACTCCTACAGAAATATTCGAAAGTATACTTCTTGAATGAAAACTACGTGCCGGATCAGCTGACTGCGATTCCACAAAGCTATGTCTACAGCAACAGCAAGCCGCAACAGTTTCACGCCCGCGCGTGGCCGCATTTGAAAGATCTTATTGATGACGGGAAAACCGCGAATCAAGAATTGTATGTCGCTTCGGCCTACCGCTCGTTTACCGAACAATCCGCGCTGAAATCGGGCTACAGCGTGACGTACGGGGCAGGTGCGAACAAGTTTTCCGCGGATCAGGGCTACTCCGAACATCAGCTTGGCACGGCGGCTGACTTAATCACGACCGGCCAGAATGGGGAGCTGGACGGTTTTGAAAAGACGTCTGTGTATGCGTGGCTGCAGGATAACGCCTATAAATACGGCTTTATTCCCTCCTACCCGCCAGGCAACAGCTACTATGTTTTTGAGCCCTGGCACTGGCGCTATGTGGGCGTGAAGCTCGCCACTTATCTGCACACGCAAAACAAAAGCTTCTACGATCTCGATCAGCGCGAGATTGATACGTACCTTATCAATATCTTCGACTAGCCGGTTGCCGCTAAAATCATCTATTACTTCGTTATACCTCCCTGCCTACCGGCAGGCAGGCTCGAGGTACCCTCCGGGTACGATCTTGTTGGCCACGCCCCGCCAAAGGCGAGGCTCCGCATATGCGGGGCCGAGGGTAAGCCTCGTCCTAAATGATTTTATCTAGCAACACGTAAATAAGAACTATGATGGAGATGGATTCTTTTTTACTGTACGTTCAAAACCGCCTGGCCTTGGAAAGCGTCCGAGGTGTAATAGTTCGGGCCGACCGGTAATATCGAGCTATTAAAGAAATAACCGTCGCCGTTCGGCCCCACGATGATGGGATCAATACCGGCAAAATTCACCCTCCGCGTAAGGGGGTCGTTATTTATAAAAATGACTTTTGAACCCTTGGTAACCGCAGTAACCCTTGGCGCGATGCCGCTCCCTAAACGAACCGCATAGGTAATAGTCTCATACGCTGCCGTGAATGCGATCCGGAACGGCGCGCTTTCAGTTGAAGCGTACGTGCTGTCAGACTGGAGAATGGCTACGTAGGTGCCCGGCGAAAGCTGGCCCTTGGCGTCAGAATTTCGGGAAAGAAAATAGTCTTGTGTTTCCCAGGTAAAAGAAGTCTCGCGGGCATCGGTGTGCTGTTCAAGCCAGCCGATAATTTTTTTAGTGTTGGCGTCGGCCAAGGCGATCGCTCCGGGAACACCCGGATCGTTATTCCATTCGATCACGTGCTGCTTATTCATAACCCAATAATCCCCGGCGGCAGGAATAAGAACCCGCGCCGGAGAAGGCGAAACATTCTTTGATGGAACCGGTGCGGGCGGAGTTGGATTCGGTGCTGGCTGAGGAGCAGGCGTTTTAGCCGTCGGGGACGCTTGAGACTGCGGCTCATTTGAGGGCGGAGTCTTCGCGCCCGGGGGCGTAGCGGCGGCGGGTGGCGGCGTATTCGCCTCTCCTGAAGGCGCCGTGCCCATTTGGCCGGCATAGATAAATACGCCAATTACAAGAAGTACGGCAATGACGCTGCCAATAACCTTAGGACTCTTTAGAGAAGAGAGGTCCATGTGGGTTTAATAAAGATTATAATAGCGCAAAGTATTTTTAATGCAACTCTGGGAATTCACTGCCTCTGGCGGGGCAAGTTGGACAATCTTTGAAGTAGGTTAATAGTTTTTTAACTAAAAGTTTCGCTCTTTTCCGAGCTTTTCTATGATACTTTTCTTATTCGGTGCGCAAAGCGGCAGCGGTAAGCTGTTTCGAAAATAAAAAGAGAAGGAGCGCTGACACGATTGCCACGATCGCGCCAAAAGAAAATGCATAGTGGGGTCCAAATTTATCCCATAAGAATCCTGCAAAGAAACTTGCGGGAAGTGTTGCGAGTCCTACGCTCGTCCCATAAATGCCGAACGCCCTGCCGCGAAAGTCAGAACCAACAATATCCGCAAGGAATGCCTTTGCTACGCCAAGGTTGGCTGCGTAATAAATGCCATAGAAGGCATACAGAAACCAGATCATGTAGGCACGGGATGCGAATGCGAATCCAAGATAAACGAGCGCATACGCAGACCAGCCTATAAGTATTGTGGGGATACGGCCGATCTTGTCGGAAAGCGAGCCCAATGGAACTGCGAACAGTGCATAGACAAGATTGAATAGAGCAATGACGATAGGAATCTGAAGGAGAGTTACGCCAAGACTTTGTGACCGCAAGATGAGGAACGCATCGGATGAATTGCCGAGAGTGAAGAGAATTACGATACCGAGGAAAATATAAAACGATTTCGGCAACGGTACGCTTTTTACCGGAGCGGCTTTTAGATCGATGTTTTGATCTGGCTTTGAAACCTCTTGCACGTTAAAAATGAGAATGAGAAGCGTGATAATGAGTGGGATGCCACTGAAAAGCAAAATATAGTGATAGAGCGACGCGCTGCCTTTCAAAACATAAAGAAGTCCGAACAGGATGAGCGGTCCTGCGACCGATCCTAGGGTATCAAGCATACGCGCGATGCCGAAACTCTTTCCCCTCGTCGCCTTGTCCGCGGAAGCCGCAATCAAGACGTCCTTTGGCGGATCTTTAAGGCCCTTACCCGTGCCGTCCATGAAGCGGAGGCCGAGCACCGTTCCAGCAGAGGTGAAAAATGCCAGAAGTGGGCGACTCACCATCGAAAAGAAGTAACCAACGAAGATGATCGGTTTCTGTTTCTTGAACTTGTCGGAGAAAAGGCCGGCGATGACAGTGAATAGATAGCTACTCGCTGTCACGAGTCCTTCGGCCACGCCAACAAATGTTTTATCGAATCCGAGGACCGTCGTGTAATAGATTGGGAGGATGGGGGAGAAGATATCCTGACTGATACCACCAAAGAAACTTAAGAGACCAACAAAGAAAACATTTCTACTTTTTTGAGGGTTGTTTGGTGTTTTCATATGAGGTAATCTCTGATAAATACGATAAGGGTGATGCATCTTCACTCCTGAAGGACAGGAATTCGAACAACCTCACTCCTCAGGTCCAGGCGATATGTAACCCGAGACTTCTACTTTACGAAGCAATACTCCTAAACCCAGCAAGAAAAGCAATGTCGAACTGCCGGCCGAGGCCATACAATAAAGACACAGCGCATGAATAACGAAAATCTGAAGCGATACAAGATACATCGAGACCAGAAAGCCGATCGGCGAAAGATAGGCGGCATACTTCAAAAAACGTTCGCTTTTACTATCCAGAAATATTAGGAGCAAGATGAGTATGGCTAGATAGTAGGCCGCGCCGACAAGCGAGATCGGAACCGGGCCGACTGTCGCATAGATGCTTGACGTCACCGTCTCGCAGCCGTTAATGATTGAGCACGGCAAAGCGAAATGAAGAAAGTGACTGGCCGTGAGATAACTCGCATCAAGAAATCCAAGAAAGCTCACCGCGAGCATTAGGCCAGCCAGTAGTTTATTGCTTTGGAATCGCATTCTTGATGGTCGTCTTAAAGTCTTCGAAACTTGCTGGATTCGCAATCTGTTTGCCATTCAAATAGAACGTAGGCGTTTGGTTGATGCGCTCGTTGAGTCCGCTTGCATAGTCCCGATCAACGCGCGTATGTACGTCGTCTGACGCGTAGTCGTTTTTGAATTTGGTCTTGTCGAGCTTAAGGCTCTCGGCGTAACCCTCAAAAATAGTGAAGGGATCACTCGCGTTTTCCCACACGCTTTGATACTCAAAAAGCATGTCGTGCATTTCCCAAAACTTGCCCTGGCGCCCAGCTGCCTCCGCCGCATAAGCCGCTGGTTTACCGTTTAAGTGCTGGGCAAGGGGAAAATAACGATAGACGAAGGCGATGCTACTGCTCTCTTCCCCGATCAGCTCTTTTAATACCGGGTGGTAGGCCGCGCAGGCGGGACATTGGAAATCGGCGTACTCCACGAGCACCGTAGAAGATGACGGGTTACCGATAACCCAATCGGAAGACGAAATCTGATCGGTCAGTATGCCGCTCGCGTCGGGCAAGGTCACTGCCGAGCCGGCAAGTCTTACCACGCCCCAGACGGCGAGTGCTAAAACAAGCACGGAGCCGCCCCAAAGCGCTACCCGTTTTATAACTTTATTCCGCTCACGTGCCCGGCGTTCGTCTTCTTTGGCCCGGCGTCTTTCCTCCCACTTTTCTCTGCCGGACGGGCCCTGGTCCCCGCCAACTGATTCAGATGTTTCATTCATAACGTGCTTATTTTACCCCCACACCTAATTGGTTTCAAGCAACTTAAAGATAACGAAACCAATTAGGTGTGGGGGTGTATAGACCTTACGTATTTTGTCGAACTACCCGCCCGTTCAAGAAACGCACGCCTTCTTTTTTGAGCCGCGCGGCTTTAGCCGTCGCCCCGCCTCGGTTATAGTCACCTAAGGTACCGTCCGATCGAATCACCCGGTGGCACGGCACGTCGAGAGCGTAGTTTGATTTCATAATATTGCCCACCGCCCGTGAGGCGCCAGGGCTCCCCACGCGTTTCGCGACCTCCTGGTAGGTAAGCACGCTGCCGCGTGGAATATGGCGCACCACTTCTTTAACCCTCTCTTTAAATGCTGCGGTTTTAGAACTCATGAGGCAATTGTAACCCAATCTTTATTAATCTTCACGAGACCGTCACGCACGAGACCGAGGCAAATAGTGCGCGACACGGCTCTTTTTATACCAAGCGCCCCAGAGAGTCCGCCAATGCTTAGTCTCCGCTTTTTCGTAAGTTCCCGAAGTATCCGACCGCGCGCTTCGCGTACTGACCCTTTAAATCGAGGCTGGATTGTATAATGGGCACTTCTTATATTCGCGTTCGGCCTAGTTTTACCAAGCATCACCCCGTAATCCATAAGCGCGTAATACCACTCGCGCGGTTTTTTAGTATCGAGTGTTTCTTCTATCAGCTGGAGGAGCACTTTGTCCGATACGTTTTTCTTCTTCGGGAAAAAGAATGACAAATACACGCGCCGGATATTCGTTTCAATGTAAGGCACACCCGTCTCAAAAGCGAAGGCGAGAATGCCGCCCGCGGTACTTGGCCCCACGCCCGGGAGAGCCAGCAAAGCAGCCAACTGCCGGGGAATCCTGCCGCCGTAGTCGCGTACGATTATTTCTGAGAGACGTTTTAGCGAGCGAGCGCGCCTGTTATAGCCCAAACCCTGCCAGGCAATGAGCACGTCGCGCAAAGATGCGGCAGCAAGCGTTTTAAGCGTAGGGAAACGCTTAAGAAATTCAGGATATTTTATGAGCACGCGACTCACCTGAGTTTGCTGCAGCATAAATTCTGAAATTAAAATTCGGTACGGATCGTGCGTATTCCGCCACGGCGCATCGTGCCGACCATGCTTGCGATAATAGGCCCAAATGCTTTCTCTAAACAAGGCAAACTGCTCCTGCTTTTTCATAATGCCTTTATAGTATCAAAAAAGACCGGCGCACATCGTCGACCGGTCTCCCCCATCCGAAGACAACTTTTCTGACCTCTGCTACTACATATAAATGTACACAAGCATAAAAACCCAGACCATGCTTGCGACAACGGCACCGGCAACAAAGCCTGAAAGCGGCGTCGCCAAATCTTTGCCGAGCCTCACTTTATACTGCCGGTTCTCTTTCGAAATGAATTCGTGTTTTAAATTGGCCATGAAATTGAAAAGGTTCGACCTTTTGGTTACAAAAACAAGCGTCTGAAAATAATTATAGCAGAGGCGGAGCCAGCACTGGCCTACTTATCCCCTGCCTTCGGTTTCAGCTCCAGACAAACCGAATTGATGCAATAGCGCTTGCCAGAGGCCTCGCTGCCATCGGGCAGTTTCTGGGGTCCGTCGTTAAATACATGCCCCAAGTGGGAACCGCACTTTGTGCATTTCACCTCCGTCCTATTCATGCCGTGGCTCGTATCCTCTTCGAGCACAACGTTTCGCGTATTCGCCGGATCGGTAAAACTCGGCCAGCCGGTGCCGGAATTAAACTTGGTGTCAGAGGAAAATAATTCGTTGCCGCAGACGGCGCAGACAAACATGCCCGGTTCCTTTGAGTTATTATACTTGCCGCTGAAAGCCGCCTCGGTCCCTTTTTGTCGGAGTACTCTGTACTCTTCGGGAGAGAGTTTTTTCTTAAGTTCCTCTTCGTTTATAGTGATCTGCGGTTCAGCCATATCTTCAGTGTCAGGTGTCAGGTATCACGTGTCAAGTTGTAATCTCATTTTTTGACATGATACATGACACCTGATACTTGATACTCAAAGCGCTTCTTTGATATCAGTTTCGAATGTCGGGTAAAAGTCTTTGATTTGCTGCAACTTGAAACTTCGAAATATCTCCTCTTTGGTTCCTTTGCTCATGAGGTATTCAAAAGATCGTTTCACGAGCGACACCGGCGACGACTTCCCGCCCGTGAGTTTTTCGTAATACGGTTTTTCGAGGGTCACCTGATAATCAATGCTGTCCGAAGCGTCTGCAACATGGACATTCACAAGCCAAAATCCTTCTCTCTCCTCAATATTTTTTACTTCAATGGAAGCCATAATTCAGTGTCAAGTATCAAGAAAGAAAGATCAGATGATTTTGGAAAGATCGCCGTTAATGATAACTGGTTTTACCGCCTCGATCTCAGTTTTATAATAAGGAATTTCCGGGATTGGGTTATAGAGAAATATTTTCTGATTCAAAACATGGGCGAAGCCTATTTCCATAAGCGTATTGCCTCCGATGTAATTTTTAACACCGCGCTTATCCAAATTTAACACAAGAATGGCATCTGCTCCCTGCATCAATTGCCAAAACTCTCTGATAGCATTTTGATTCGTTTTCTGATCAATTTTTATATTTTCCTTCTCTTCATCG
Source organism: Minisyncoccia bacterium (assembly GCA_041476445.1). Classification (GTDB taxonomy): domain Bacteria; phylum Patescibacteriota; class Minisyncoccia; order UBA6257; family JACOXY01; genus JBGOTK01. The sequence continues at coordinate 11,860 of JBGOTK010000015.1, forward strand.
GTCTTGCCGATAAACGGTGCCGCTAAAGTAGTGACAAAGGCATAATGTCCAAGTTTCATTAACTCGTCTCGAACTTCCAACATCTTTTCGGTATACTGCATGCTTCCAGCAACGCCAATTTTCATAAAATAAGTTCTTTG
>JBGOTK010000016.1:0-11995 GCA_041476445.1 Minisyncoccia bacterium
AGCGACATGATCTGGGGGCACGATAGCAAGCTCTATGTCACCAATGTCGACACCGAACCGGAACTTACTGAAGAGAGCCTATTGCCGCGCGCGGCCTTCGCTTCCGGCATAACGTATCCAAAACTCTTAGCTATGATTGTGGAAAGCGCCTTGATCTAGGGAATATGAAACTTGGTACGCTCTGTTTTCTGGTGAAGGAAGACAGCATTCTTCTGGCTCTTAAAAAGCGTGGTTTCGGCGCGGGGCTATGGAACGGTGTGGGTGGCAAGGTGGAAGCGGGCGAACGCATTCTCGAGGCAGCCGTTCGGGAACTTAAGGAGGAGATAGGCGTGGCAGCAGCGGAACATGATTTGGACCCGGTCGGCGTTTTACGCTTCCGGTCAGATAGCGAGGCGCTTAACTGGGACACCCATGTTTTCTTTATTAGGCAGTGGTCTGGGGAGCCTCATGAATCAGACGAGATGCGCCCACAATGGTATCTACAGAAGGAGTTACCCTTTGATGCGATGTGGCTGGATGATCGGCACTGGTTTCCCCTTCTCCTGGCTGGCAAAAGGATTGAGGGGGTCTTTCGCTTCGATACGAAGGGCAAAAAGCTCATAGATTTCACTATCCGCGAAGTTCAGTAAATGAAGCTTTTCTTATAAACAGGATTTACACCCCTGCTATATTGAGAGACAGAAATTCAGGTGTATAGTAATGCTATTGTCTTAGACTAACCACTACCTACTAACTACTAGCCACTAATTCTTATGGCCTCCGATGCTGCAGCACAAATAAAAGAAAAGCTCGACATTGCCACTTTTTTAAAAGGCTATCTTGAGCTCACTCCGGCGGGCAAAAATTTTAAAGCGCGCTGCCCATTTCATAGCGAACGCACCGCCTCATTCATGGTCTCGCCCGACCGAGGCACCTGGCACTGTTTTGGCGCCTGCAATACCGGTGGCGACATTTTCACCTTTCTCATGCGCTACGAGAATATCGAATTTTTCGAGGCGCTCAAAATTTTGGCGGAAAAAGCCGGCGTAGTGCTTGAGCATGCGAACTCGCCCGAGGAGCGTCAGTTTGGGGTGCTCTATGATATAAATCTAGCTGCTAAAATTTTTTTTGTTGAGGAACTTACCAAGGCCGCGCCGATAAAAGAATATATTAGGACGCGCGGGCTCAAGGAAGCGACAGCGGCAGAGTTCGAACTGGGCTATGCGCCACAAGCGAAGGCGGATGCGCTCACCCTCTTCCTTATAAAGAAGGGGTACAAGGTGCAGGACATTGAGCGCTCCGGGCTCACTATTCGGAGTGACCGGGGCGGTTACTTTGATCGGTTTCGCGGGCGGGTCATGTTTCCTATTTTAAATCACTTTGGCAAGACCGTCGGTTTTACCGGCCGGATTCTCCCTGAGTTCGACAATGGGGCGACGGGCAAGTATGTAAACAGCCCCGAGACCGCGATCTTCAAGAAATCGAAACTGATCTATGGCTTCTTCAAAACTAAAAACGCGGTACGCGAAAAAAATACGGCTTTTCTGGTGGAGGGACAGATGGATTTTTTGCTGGCGTATCAAGACGGCGTGAAAAACGTAGTGGCGACCTCGGGCACGGCGCTCACCGCCGAGCATCTCACCGTGCTCAGGAAGCATGCCGAGAAGGTGATTTTGAGTTTTGATGCTGACGAGGCGGGGGAGAGCGCGACCGAGCGGGCCATCGATCTCGCGATTGGCTTTGATTTTGACGTGCGCATTTTTCTCCTGCCCAAGGACATAAAAGACCCCGCCGAGTTCGTAGAAAAACATCCCGGCAGGCTTATGGCGGCGGCAGAGCAGGCTGTTTCCGCGCGCACCTTTTATTTCGCGAAATATTTGAAAGAGGGCCCCGAAAAAAAATCGATCCGCGCGCTTCTCGGCAAGGCAAAACGCCTGCCCTCGAGCGTTGAGCGGAGTGACTGGGTGCACGCCCTGGCCCGCGAAACCGATCTCCGCGAACAGGACTTGTTTGCCGAGATGGACGCATTGGCAGTCCAGCAAGTCGCTCCCGTCGCAGAGCAAAGCGCCAGCCCAAGTGCTTCAACTGAACAAATAGGGGAGAAAAGGGCAACCCGCTGGGAACTTATCGCGGAAAATCTCATCTCGGCGGCGCTGGCCACCAAGAATTTCGACTTAGTGAGAGAGTCGGAGGCAATGCTTCCGCCGCGCTATCGGGAAGCGGTGCCGTATCTCGAGATGAATACGAACGCTCCCACGCCTGAGCTTCAGACATTGGTAAACGCTATGGCGCTGAAATCAGGGCTTGGTCTCGCTTACAGCACTACCGACCTTGTGCGCGAACTTAAACGCGAACACCTGAAGGGCCAGCAAGAAGGCATACTCACGGCTATCCGCCGGGCGGAGCGCCTGGGCGATGAAATTGCGCTCCGTAAGCTTATGCAGGAATTTGACGTTTTGTCACGGGAACTGCATACTTAGGCTTATTTCTACTACCTCGACCCGCGGGCGGGCTGGGCTTAGTTCGTTCGGTGGGCAGGTCTTCTACCATAAGGCGGTAGGGTTACCCGCCGGTTACCTCCAAAGGAGGAGAGGTGGGCAGACAGTACTTATTTGATATGGCTAAGGCAAAATCAAAGAAAAAGAAGGGCGTATTTAAAAAATATGCCCATCCCAAAAAAAATACGCACGGCAAGAAAAAGGGCCGGGCGCTTTCGCGAATCAAAACCGGCCGCCAGCACCCCCTCGGCAAGAAGGCGCAATTTGACGAAGACAAAATAAACGAGCTTTTGACGCGCAGCCGGGCGCGGGGCTTTGTGACAGACACGGAAATTCTCGATTATTTTCCGCAAATCGAAAAGGATATTTCATTTCTCGAGGAAATTTATGAAAAATTCGAGACCGCGAATATCAAGGTAATCGAGACGAATCAACTGATCGATCTGCCGAAGGACGAGGTGAGCCAAAAAGAACTTGAGCGGGCGACGGACGTGGGCGACAACTTACCGGATGCGGTGCAGCAATATCTGAAAGCCATCGGCAAAACGGCGCTGCTTACGCAAGCCGAGGAAAAAGAACTCGCGAAGCGCGCCGAGAAAAGCGATGAGGAGGCGCGGCAGAAACTCATCCGCGCGAACCTGCGGCTTGTCGTTTCGATTGCCAAACGCTATGTGAATCGCACGCCGCATCTCTCGATTCTCGATCTTATCCAAGAGGGGAATATCGGACTCTCGAAGGCAGTTGAAAAATTCGACTACCGGCGCGGCTTCAAGTTCTCGACCTACGCAACCTGGTGGATCCGCCAGGCAATTACGCGAGCGCTCGCCGACCAGTCACGCACTATCCGCATTCCGGTCCACATGGTGGAAACCATTTCAAAGTATACCCAGGCTAAGCGGCGCCTGATGCAAGAACTTGGCCGCGAGCCGATGGCCGAAGAAATTGCAGTCGAAATGCAGATCGAAGTAGAAAAAGTGCGCCATATCCAGAAAATTTCACAGGAGGTGATGTCGCTTGAGGCGCCCATCGGCGACGATGATGAAGACTCAACACTCGCCGAGTTCGTGCCGGACGATCGGAACCTTACGCCCATGCAGGCGACCGCGCACGCGCTTTTGCGCGACAAAATTCGCGAGATCATCGTAACGCTCTCCGACCGTGAACAAAAAATACTCTCAATGCGTTTTGGACTTGAGGACGGTGTTCAGCATACGCTCGAAGAGGTAGGCAAGGTGTTTGGGGTGACACGCGAACGCATCCGCCAGATCGAAGCCAAGGCGCTTGAGAAGATTAAGCAGCACGAGCAGTCGGGAGCCTTAGAGGGGTATTAAAAACTAGCGAAGAGGGAAAAGCGAACAGCGAATAAAAGTCGGCAATTTGTATAGACTCGTTACTCCTCGCTTTTCGCTACTCGCTATTCACTACCACAATCAATGGAAACAAGTTATCTAGCCGAGAAGGCCCACCGGCATTTCTTAATTGCGCTGGCTCTCGTGGTAACACTGAGCGGCGTGCTGATTGCCTTTGTCTTTGGCGTGAATATTTTTGGCGCCGGCGTGCGCTATGCGCCGGGCGTGGCGGGGGAGCTCGATGCGGGGAAATCAGAAATCCCTGCGAATTTTAAAGATGTACCGGGTTACAAAACCTGGCGCATAAGCTTTGATGGGAAGACTTTTTCCCCGAGCGAGGTGAATATAAAGAAGGGCGATGTAGTGGTATGGAAAAATGCTTCGCAGGAACCCAACTGGCCCGCCTCCGCTTTTCACCCAACACACGATGTCTATCCGGAAAAAGGCGGCTGCCCGCTTATCGGCGGCAGTTCGTTTGACGCCTGCCATGATCTTATGCCGGGGGAGAGATGGAGTTTTCAGTTTAACTTTATCGGCGAGTGGAGTTATCACGATCACGACCATCCAAGCGTGGGGGGTTTTGTGAATGTGACGGAGTAAATTTTGACAAAGCAGCAGACGGTGCATTATAAAGATATCAATCCGCTTGGTGAGCCTTTAGGCGAGCTGTCGCCTCAGAACCGGGCGGGGTTGCGTTTGGGAGCACATTCCCTTACGCGCGCGGGCTGTGTAGCCGTGTTTCTCGGGCCAGTCCCGTCTTCTTCTTCCCCGGGCCGTCGACTCTGTCGGCGGACCCGGGCCATTCTTTTTTAGGGCTCTAAAACGTGCTAAAAATACATATATGAATTCTGCGGAGATTCGGAAGAAGTTCTTGGATTTTATGGCGCGTGAGGGGCACACGATTGTGCCCTCTTCTTCGCTTATTCCCGACGATCCCTCTGTACTCCTCACGACTGCGGGCATGCAGCAGTTCAAGAAGTACTACACCGGTGAAGCCGATCCAGAAAAAGACTTCGGAAAAAAGAATACCGCCTCCGTACAAAAAAGTTTCCGTACCTCCGATATTGACGAGGTAGGGGATGAAACGCACCTCACGTTTTTTGAGATGCTCGGGAACTTTAGTTTTGGCGGCTATAAAAAAGAGAAAGCTATCGAGCTAGGCTACAAATTCATTAGAGAAGAAATGGGCCTAAGTATTTCGTATGTAACTGTTTTTGAGGGTAAGGCAGATATTAGTGTACCCAAAGATGAAGAGTCTATCGCTATTTGGAAAAAACTTGATCCAAGTATAAAAGTGGTGGAACAGGGGATGGACGATGTATTTTGGGGACCCACGGGTGCCTCCGGTCCGTGCGGACCTACGACCGAAATCTACTGTCAGAATGCCCAAGGTCAAGACGTAGAAATATGGAATGTCGTCTTCAATCAATATTTTTTTCCTGGTTCGCGTGAAGAATTAAACAGCGGCGCGGCGGGTAAAAAACTTGAGCCGCTCCCAATGTTCGGCGTGGACACTGGCATGGGGCTTGAACGCCTGGCGATGAGTGTGCAAAAAACAGAGACTATTTTTGAAACAGATTTATTTGGTTCGCTCATCGCCTGTTTACCGCCTGAACTACCGGAACGGGTGAGGCGTATTGTTGCGGATCATTTCCGCGCAGGTTCATTTCTCTTGGCTGATGGCGTGCGACCTTCGAATAAGGAGCGTGGTTATATTTTACGTCGTCTTATGCGTCGCGTAATGGCCTATCAATCTGTTCATAAAATTAGTACTGAAGTAATGATTGAGTGCTTTGTACGTCTTCAGACTGTCTATAACGGCTTTTATCCTGAACTTGAGAATCAGGCACAAGTAATTAAAGAAGAATGGGGGAAAGAGGGCGAAAAATTCAGTAAAACACTCTCGCAAGGACTTAAAGAGATGGCGAAAAATATTAATGTAATGGATGAAGAAAGAGCATTCTACCTCTACCAGACATACGGCTTACCATTCGAGGTAATTCGAGAATTCGGAGGGTTGCGAGGACAAGAACTAGATCGCGAAAAATTTGAAATACTATTCGAACAGCATCAAAAAATCTCACGTGCTGGGCAGGAGAAAAAATTCGGTGGCCACGGACTTTTGTTTGATACGGGAGAACTCAAGGCCGCTAACGAAGAAGAATTGAAAATCGTAACTCGTCTCCACACGGCGACCCATATGCTCCAGCAGGCACTCCGTGAAGTTTTGGGCGATGAAGTGCATCAGGCCGGATCGGACATCACGGTAGAACGTACACGCTTTGATTTTACCTTTCCGCGGAAGCTCACGCCCGAAGAAATTAAAAAAGTGGAGGAGGTAGTAAACCAAAAAATAAAAGAGGATCTGCCCATGCAAAAAGTAGTCTTGCCTAAAAGTGAGGCGGAGAAAACCGGCGCACTCTATTTCTTTAAGGAAAAATATCCCGATCCGGTGAATGTATATTTTATCGGCAAAGACGTAGTAAGCGCCTGGAGTAAGGAGTTCTGCGGCGGACCCCACGTCACGCACACGGGTGAAATCGGTAAAATAAAAATTACCAAGGAAGAGGCAGTCTCGGCCGGCGTGCGGCGCATTCGCGCGATCGTGGAGTAATATTTGCCTTACGAAATACGAATCTTAGCGAATTACAAAAAATCTGTCATTCGCATATTTCTGCCTGTCGGCGGGCGATTAGTTTCGTAGTTCGTGTGAGAGTTGTTATACTAAAAGTAATTTGAATGTTAGCCTCCCGAAATTCAGAGAAGAGTATTACGTGATTGAGTGCCGCGCGGGCGGGGTGCGGGCACTGCACTTTGCCGCTTCGGGGAATACCATTCGCTTCCAAAAATATTTTCCTACCGTTCCTTTTGAAGACATCATTCCGTTTTTGCACGGGCTTAATGTGTCTAAGTATGCCAAAGCGATTTTTGTCTACGACCGCTCGCTTGCCGCGACCTTCAGCGGCTCGGTGCGTTTTGAGCGGGGCGACGGACTCACTCCGGTAAGCGACGAGGATTTTGAAAAATTTCTTACCCAGGCCACGAACCAATTTTTTAATCGTTTTCGCGAGGAAGCAAAGCGCCTCTTCAGCACGGACGACGTAAACATTGTGCTCGCGAATAACCGGTTTTTAAGTCTCAGGCTTGACGGGAAAAAAGTAGTGAACCCCATAGGGTTGCGTGGCAAGGCAGCGGAGCTCGAAATCGAACAGACATTTCTCACGCGCCAAGTGTTAAGCGTGTTGCATGAAGCGGCTCACGGAGTCTCCTCGCTATTTCATATCGAACTTGCGGTCGGCTGCAGCGATCTGGCGCAAAACGTATTTCCTGATACGAAAATCATCTGCGCCATTGTGGGCGGTGCCCACACGCGGATGTACGCGAGCGGCGCCAAGCAGCGTTATTTTGGCGCCGTGTCTTTTCCTAAGGTGCAGGAGCGCGGCGCGTTTGATTGGGGCACCGATCGGATTTATGAGATTCTGGGCAAAGCGCTCAGTCTTGAATCAGTAAGTGTATACTCCCTGCTCGATCGTTACGCGAAAGGCGACTGTTCCCGCTACTTCTCCCGGTTTATTGATGCACTGCTTGAGCCGGAAGTCTTGCTATTTGCCCAAGAACTCTCCCGATTCAATAAGAAAGACGAGCGCGTAGTCATTTTTTCCGAAGCGCCATTTCTTAGGGAACGAGGTAGCCTGCCTGGGTTTAGTTATGAGGCACCTGGGTTTGATCAGCTTCTCGAGCACCTCGGTTTCGTAGTCCAAGCCCCGTACGGCTTTCCCTATGAGGCTTTTTCCCCAGCCTTTTTAGCGGGCTTCGTTGCGTATTTGAGGCGGACAGGGGATAATTATTTATATGCACTCGGCAAGGAGCGGATGGGTTGGCTTACGCCTGTTAATTCAGTCTGAGGCTTACCGCTCAATCTGCACATGAAAAAACTTTTCAAAAGTAAAGAGGAACAAGATCGGGAGCGGGCGGCAGAAGTAGTCTTTTCGCGCCCGCGGAAAGCAGTTTCCGATATCGTGCCCGCCGACCGCCGCGGAGAAGCGCGGACCGTAGAAGCGGATGAACGGCGGGAAAGTTCGGGCCAGCACGAGCGCATGCCGCTTGAGCGCATTGAGGCAGATGATGACGAAGACGAGGCAATTGAAGATCTTGAACGCGAGGCGTACGCGCGCCGGCACACTAAGGAGCCTGATATCGAGGGCGAGACGTGGGCCACGGAGCGCCCGGGGCGGCGCTCTTCGCTGCGTCGTTTAGGATTCGTCGGCAGCGGACTTGTAGTAATTGGGGTATTGGTTTGGCTGGCTCTTTTTGTGCTGCCGAGAGCCGATATTGCGATTACGCTCCGGCGTACGCCTTGGGAATTTAATGATATCGTGTCGGCGCAGGTCACGGGCGGAGATGTGGCTGCGCAACTATTTACCCAAACAAAAAACGCTACGCTTTCTTTTACCGCATCCGGGAAAAAGTATATGGAGAACAAAGCCCACGGCACGATAAAAGTCGTTAATGCCTACAGTTCGGATACTCAAGGGCTAGTGGCGAGTACGCGCTTTGTAACGCCAGACGGCAAAATCTTCCGATTACAGAACTCGATTGTCGTGCCGGGCGCGAAAATTGTGAACGGCAAAATCGAACCTTCATCAATCGACGCGCCCGTCGTCGCTGATAAAGCGGGCAATGATTTTAATATAGGCCCCGTCGGGCGCTTTACCATTCCCGGCTTTCAAGGCACACCCAAGTACGACGCGTTTTACGGCATTTCGGAAAACCCGATGACCGGCGGAAATGTCGGCGAGACACCGTATCCGACGCCGGACGATATCGCCAAAGCGAAAACTGGCGCCGAACAGTCAATCAAAGAAACGCTCACTGCCGCCTTTGCACTTCAGGTGCCTGAAGGATTTTCGGTGCTCGATGGCAGTGGGAACTTTGCGATTACTAAGTCTACGGCGCTGCCTGATGTCGGCGCCGATGGCAAGTTTAAATATTTTGTTGAGGCGCACGACGAACGTCTGGCGGTTCGAGAAAGCGATATCCTGCATTTTGTCCAGACAAAAGCGCAAAATGATTTAGGGCAGGGCTTCAAAGAAAGCGATCATACGCTCACCTATAAGGCTCAAAATTCTCAAACGAAAGGTATTTCACTCTCTGGCGCGACGGTAGCGGTTACGTATAAGGGAAACTTCGTGCGCGATATCGACACGAATGCTGTTGCGAACGGTGCGGCCGGCAAATCTGAAGAAGACCTGAAAACATTTGTGGTTGGCACCGAAGGAGTCGAAAAGGCGAAGGTCTCGCTCTGGCCGTTTTGGGTCGTAAGCGTACCTGCCGATTCAGGCAAAATTAAAGTAACGCTCGAATAGGGTTCAGGGTATAGGGTTTAGTGAGCAATAATAAATAAAGATTCTTAATTTCTGATTAAATATTCTTCACTATACCCCAAACCCTGTTGGCTATACCCCAGCCATTTAGGGGTTGACGCACCCCGCCTGAGCGTGATACACTTTTCCACTGTAATGCCCGGAATTCAAAACGGATTCTGGGTGTAGAATGATGAAGACGCTTACAGGAGTCGTAGAAGAGGCATTGCCTGGAACCACCTTCCGGATTACCCTCGAAAACGGGCATGAAATCCTCGGGCATCTTGCCGGGAAGCTCCGGATTCACCATATCCGCATCGTGCCTGGCGACAGGGTCATTGTCGAAATTGGTGACTACGACGATAAGCGGGGAAGAATCATACGGCGTCTCTAGGCTCGTGTGTCAGAACGCCCCAAGACTCACGCCTCTTCGGGATACTCATTTTATTTACCATGAAAGTACGCTCGTCGGTAAAACGAATCTGCAAAAACTGCAAAGTGGTTCTCCGCAACCGCCGCGTATATATCATCTGCAAAATTCCAAAACACAAACAGCGACAAGGCTAAAACAATTTGTAAACAAATTGTTCGCCCAATCAAATTTAAGAAAATTTGATTTAGGGCTAACACCAAAAATCATGCGAATCACCGGCGTAAACATTCCCGACAATAAGCAAGTAAAAATCGCACTCACCTACATTTACGGCGTGGGCAATTCGCTTTCCCATAATATTCTCGAGATTACTAAAATTAATCCGGTGAAACTTGCCAAAGATCTTACGCCGGACGAAGTAAATAAAATCCAAAATCTTCTCGAGCGCAACTATAAAGTAGAAGGCTCATTGCGGCAGGTCTTGAAGCAAAACATCCAGCGGCTTAAAGACATCCAGTCGTGGCGCGGCAGCCGCCATGCGCGCCGCCTGCCCGTGCGCGGCCAATCAACTAAGACTAATTCGCGCACCGTACGCGGTAATGTTCGTAAGACTGCCGGCAGCGGCAAGCGTAAAGTCGATCTTAAATAACCACTATGGGTAAAAAGAAAGTAGCCAAACAAAGCGAGGAACAGCTCTTAAAAGAAGAAACTGCGCGCGAGAGCGCGGAGGTAAAGGCGTCTTTAGGTTCTTCAAAGCGCATTGAAGCCGGCAAGGTATATGTTTCAGCATCGTTTAATAACACCATGATTTCAGTGACTGACCGGAGCGGGAATGTTTTGGCCTGGGCGTCGGCTGGTTCCATGGGTTTTGCGGGACCCAAAAAAGCCACTCCGTTTGCGGCTTCAAAAATCATTGCCGCGCTTACCGAAAAACTGAAGAAAGCCGGACTCATTGATATAGAAGTAATTGTCCGCGGCGTTGGCGGCGGCCGCGATTCGGCGATCCGTTCGCTTATCAATCAGGGCTTCAATATTCTCTCCATTAAAGACATGACGCCGGTGCCGCACAACGGTCCGCGGGCACCTAAAGTACGCCGCGTATAACTATGGTCATCCGCGCTAAAGAAAAAAAGGAACGGGCACTGGGCGAGCGACTTTTCCTCAAAGCGTATCGTTCGCAATCTCATAAGTCTGCCATGGTGCGCCGGCCCTATCGGCCGGGCGTGCATGGCAAGCGCCGCCAATCGGTTTCCGACTACGGCACCCAGCTCAAAGCCAAGCAGAAGTTCAAGCTTACCTACGGCGTCAATGAGTCCCAGCTCACGAATATTTACCGCGAAGCGGCGAGGAGCGAAAAGGGCACTGGCGAACGGATGATCGAAATGCTTGAGCGCAGACTAGACAACGCTATTTTTCGGGCCGGGCTCGCGCCGTCGCGCATTATGGCGCGCCACTTCATTGTGCGCGGCCACTATCAGGTAAATGGCGTTAAAACCGTATCGCCTTCGTTTTCGGTAAAGGTCGGTGACATTATAAAAGTAAAAGAAGAATCCAAAGTAAAGTCGCCCTTTAAAAATTTCAAGGAAGCTCTTGAAAACTACTCGACGCCGGATTGGCTCGACCTTGCCAAGCCCGAGCTAACGGCTAAAGTAAAAGCGCTGCCTACTAACGTCGACCCTGCCTATGACATTAGCGCAGTGGTGGAATTCTTCGCGAAAAATAACTAATATCAAACTATATGAAATTTCAATATCTGAGCGAGACAGTCTCCATAAAGCGCATCTCTGAAGACCCGACCAAGGGCGTCTTTGAAATTGAAGGACTCTACACCGGCTACGGCCTCACGGTCGGCAACGCCCTCCGTCGCGCCATGCTCTCTTCGCTGCCCGGCGCGGCGATTACCCAGGTGAAAATTAAAAGCGTGAATCACGAGTTCTCCACGCTGCCGGGCATACAGGAAGATATGCTCGAACTTACCCTTAATCTGAAAAGCATCCGCTTCCGCTCATTCTCGGACGAACCTCAGGTGCTGCTCCTCAAGGTGAAAGGCGAAAAAGAGGTAAGCGCCGCCGACATTAAAACCAATTCCGAAGTGGAAATAATCACTCCTGAGTCGCATATCGCGACGCTAACCGAGAAAAACGCCGAGCTCGACATGGAAATCACCGTCGAGCGAGGCCTCGGCTACTCGCCGGTTGATATGCGCAAAATGGAAAAATTGGGCGTGGGCGTCATCGCCATTGATGCGCTCTTCTCGCCCGTGCTCTCCGTCAACTATACCGTCGACAATATGCGGGTAGGGGAGAAGACAGACTACAACCGGGTTCGCTTCGACATCGAAACCGACGGTACGGTGAGCCCTTCCTCGGCGCTGCATAAAGCTGCGAATATTTTAAAGGATCATTTCGACAAGCTCGGCGCCATTGAGGTGAA
>JBGOTK010000017.1:0-11543 GCA_041476445.1 Minisyncoccia bacterium
AGAGGGCCGTGGTGGTAAACACGCGGCCCGAGGGGTAGGTGGGAGCAGCCCGAAGAACTGGTGGGCTGATTAGTCCTGCTGGTTTTGCCCGAGTGAGGGTACACCATGTGCCACGGCAGCGGCGATCACCCCAAGCGCAAGAGACACCAGAAGCCCGAGTGCCAGGCTGAACAGAGCGATCTGCGAAAGCAGCCTCGGTAGACTAGAGGGCTCGGAGAAGAAAGCTCCCATTACTGCGCACCTCCTAAATGAGCTGAACTACGTGAAAAGGACAACGTCACCGAATGGAAAAAGATACGTTTTGTGGTCTAAGATGCTACATACAAAATTACTTTTGGGACAAATAGTACTCTTTCTCGTAGTCTGAACCCCTCAAGGGATGTATAATTAGGCTATGCTGCGGACACACGCCATAGTTGTCGCCACCTTGATCGCATTCATTAGCATCGGCAGCGGTATTTTTTTGTTTCAGAGCGGGGGCCGCGAAATTTATATTTCGGCGAATGCTTCGACTACCCCTCCGCTTGGCGAGACAACCACCACCCTTGCGAACATAGGCGCCCAGGAAGCGCCGGCGGAAACCAGCACGCCCAAGCAAGCCACACCGGGATCAAAAGATATTGAGAATCAACAGCCCCTGCCTAATCCGCCCGGGGTAATTAAGGCTGTGTACGCAACAAGTTGGACCGCCGGCACGCCCAGCCGCATTGCGCGCCTCATTGACCTCATTAAGCGCACTGAATTGAACGCAATTGTAATTGATATAAAGGACTACTCCGGGCATGTCCTCTACAACATTCAAAATGAAGACGTAGCCCGCTACGGAGCTCGCGAAATACGCATCTCGCGCATAAATACGCTGCTTAAACAGCTTCACGACGCTGGCATTTACGTGATAGCGCGGCAGACAATCTTTCAGGATCCGATACTCGCCGCGGCCCGACCCGACCTCGCACTCCACAATGGAGCAGGCGCGGCGACGAGTACGCCTCTTCTCGAGACGCCGCTTTGGAAAGATGCAAAGGGTCTGGCCTGGATCGATCCCGCAGCCAAGGATGCCTGGGACTATAATATTGCAATCGCCAAAGATGCAGTGGCGCGTGGCTTCGATGAAATAAATTTTGACTACGTGCGCTTTGCCTCCGACGGCAGCCTCCACGCCATTCGTTTTCCTTTTTACAACCCCGAGACCACGCTTAAAAAGTCCACGATTAAAAACTTTTTTGCGTATGTGCGCGAACACATGGGCGAAACGGTTCTTTTTGCCGATCTTTTCGGGCTCACTACCATAAACAATGACGATCTGGGCATCGGCCAGTCACTTGAAGTCGCCGCCGAATATTTTGACTTTCTCGCGCCCATGACCTACCCATCGCATTATGCAGACGGCTTCATCGGCTTCAAGAATCCAGCCGAGCATCCCTACGAGGTAATACAGTACTCCCTCGAGAAAGCAGATGGGCGCCTGCTCGCCGCATCGCTTGGCGGCGTAGCTAGTGGCACGACATCTTCGATTGCCCTACCGCAACCTGCCGCAATGAAATACCGGGCGAAGCTCCGCCCTTGGATACAAGACTTCGATCTCGGGGCCAATTACGACGCGTCAAAAGTCCGCGCAGAAATTCAGGCAATTGATGATACGACCGGGAAAACCCCGCTCTTTAACGGATGGATGATCTGGGATCCGAAGAACATTTACACCGAGGGGGCGCTAAAGGTAGAATAGGTAGATGCGTATGAAATTTGCTCCGTCAAAGACGATCGCGCTCGGCGCGGTTGCAGGCCTTATATTTATCTTCGCTTTGGTTGCTTCGTTTTACGGCGGCTTCACCTACGGCGAAAAACAGCCCCGATTAGTACAGCTGAGCATCGGAAACGCGACGACGTCCGAAGGCGGATCGAGCGAAGCGGATTTTAACATTTTCTGGCAAGCCTGGAATCTCATTAGAGCCAAGGCGCTCAAGGGAGGCGAGGTGAGCGACAAGACCATGATCTATGGAGCGATCCGCGGACTGGTTGACTCGCTAGGGGATCCCCATTCGGTCTTTTTTACGCCCGAGGATGGGAAACAATTCAACGACGATATTAGCGGCACCTTCAGCGGCGTTGGGCTTGAGATCGGCAAGAAAGACGGTAACCTGGTCGTCATCGCACCACTTAAGGGCACACCGGCCGATCAGGCGGGACTTCGACCGGATGACCAGATTTTAAAGATCGATGATACGTATACAACCGATATGGAGGTAGACCAGGCAGTAAAGCTCATCCGCGGCGCGGAGGGCACTACGGTAACGCTTCTCATGTTTCGCGAGGGTTGGGACCAAGCTAAGATATTTCCCCTTAAACGCCAGAAAATTGACATACCCACCGTTGAGTTCTCGATGAAAAACAAGGACATTGCGTATATTAAGCTGAATACCTTCAACGAAAAAGCGCCGCAGCTTTTCTATACCGCCCTAAACGATGCCTCAAATAAAGGTGCGCGCGGAATCATATTGGATCTTCGTAACGACCCAGGCGGCTATCTTGAGGTTGCTGTTGATCTGGCTGGCTATTTCCTCGACAAGAATACACTCGTCGTATCGGAAAAATATCGCACTGGACAGACTGATGAATTTAAGTCGAGGGGAAACGGAGACTTGAAAAACATCCCGGTGGTAGTCCTGGTAAACGGCGGTTCTGCCTCAGCCTCAGAAATTTTAGCCGGCGCCTTGCACGATCAGAATAAGACAAAGCTTATCGGCGAGAAGACATTCGGCAAAGGCACGGTGCAAATCGTGGAAAATCTTACCGACGGCGCTGAGGTAAAGCTCACGGTTGCGAACTGGGTGTTGCCAAGCGGCGTTATTATTGAAAAGAACGGCATCGCACCGGATATTGAAGTCAAAATTTCCGACGATGACAGGAAGGCAGGCAAAGATCCACAGCTCGATAAAGCTATCGAAGAAGTTACCAAGGAGCTTAAATAGCACTAGCGAGTTCGTATGAAGGTAATTTTTCTAAAAGACGTCCGCGCGGTCGGCAAAAAACACGAAGTGAAAAATGTCGCAGATGGTTATGCGAAGAATTTTTTGTTTCCCCAGGGGCTCGCGAAGGCAGCAACCAAACATGACATCGCAGCCATTGTCCATGAAAAAGCCGAGGAGGAGAAGCGAAATAGAGTGGAACGGGAACGGCTCGGCGAAGTCGCGAAGCATCTAAAAGAGAAAACATTCGTGTTTGCCGTAAAAGCAGGCGAGCGTGGTGAGCTCTATGGCGGAGTAGGGGAGAAGGAGATAATAAAACACCTCCGCGAAGAGGGGTATGCAGTGGAAGGAATAGATCTCGAGAAAGCGCTAAAGACCTTAGGCGAACATACAATCAAGCTGAAGTTAGGACTAGGCATCGAGGCCGAGACCGTAATTTCACTAAAAGCAGAAACCAAATAACCCAGAGAGTCTATTTAGCCGCTGATTCCGAAACCAAGACGGAAGTAGCCGTGCGGCGCTTGCCATTAAAACGCGTCTTGTGTACCGTCGCAAACTTAACCACGCCATCGCGCATCGCAAAAAGCGTATCGTCACCGCCGCGCCGGACGTTTAGGCCCGGAAGATACTGAGTGCCGCGCTGGCGGATAATAATCTGGCCCACGCGCACAAACTCGCCCTGCTGCATTTTCACGCCCAGTCGCTGAGAGGCCGAATCCCGGCCGTTTTTACTTGAGCCCTTAGCCTTTGTATGCGCCATATTTATTTAAATTTAGCTTTGGAAATTTAACTATAAATATGAGCGATCCGCCGTAGTTTTAACGAAGGCGGATGCCATAAATTAGTAAGGATAGTCTAAATCAGAAATCGCATTTAGTCAATAAAAAAGAACGTGGCCGGGCTACCCAAGGGGGTAGCCCGGCCTGAAAGGGGATGGCCAAGAGAGCCGCATAGACTGAGACCACGACCAGCATCGTTCGGTCAACAGAGACCACGGCCACACATCGTGTAGCGTCCGTTGTCCCAGCTTTCCGCCCGAGAGCTCCGCAGTTTCGGGCGCCTTCACACCCTAGAAAACGGTGCGCCTGATCGGACACCAGAGAGTTTTAGTCGCCTTTTGAGCAACTAAGTACATTGCGGGAGAAAGCCCCCGCCCAGGCCTTGACCGGAGATCGTCCGGCAATTCCTCGGCAAGCTTCGACTCACCTCGTACTTCGCATCCTTTTGGAGAACGCGAAACCTCTTTTCCGGAACCATTGCTGGTCACGGATATCGCTGCCTCTTCGGCCACCTAGGCCCGGACGTGAGTCTTGCGACCCTTGTCCGAGCGTTATTAGTCAACTTTGTTACCGTCGCTGTAATCGAGTATACGCCGACATAAAACACCGGCAAGACCATTTTTAGTACCTTTCTGCATAACCTCTGGATAGCCTGTGGAAAAAATTAAAGAAGTGAGCTAGAATCACCCTGAATCAGCAATTACATGCCAAATGTACACCAGAAGCTCGTAGTAGACGTGGAGACGGTAGGGGTAGATTTTGAGACCCTAGATACCCTCTCCCAGGAGCAGCTTACCCGTTATTTTGAGCGCTACACGAAGGATAATGAGGAGCTAGAGGAACAGAAGGACAAGCTGGGCTTTTGGCCCCTTACCGGGCAAATTGTCGCGATTGGCGTATATAACCCTGATACCAAGAAGGGGTGTGTCTACTTGCAGACAAACGGGGAGGGGGTGCAAACCGAGATCGAACCGGGCATCACGATTGAGACGGGCAACGAAAAGGAGATACTCAAGAAATTTTGGAACGCAGCCTTGAAATACAACATGTTCATCACCTTCAATGGTAGGATGTTCGACGCACCTTACTTGATGCTTCGCTCGGCTATTAACGAGGTACGACCATCGAAGAACTTGCTCGCCAATCGCTATGTCTCGAGCCAACCCTTTCAAGCGCTGCATGTTGATCTGAACGATCAGCTTGGGTTTTACGGCGCCACTCGCAGAAGCTTTTCGCTTCACTTTTGGTGCAATGCTTTTGGCATCGAAAGTCCCAAGGCAACTGGTGTAACCGGGGACGACGTAAAGCAGCTTTTCAAAGACGGCAAGTATTTTGACATCGCGCGCTATAATGCCGGTGACCTTAAGGCCACCGCCGCCCTCTACGAAAAGTGGGACAATTTCCTGAATTTCTGATATGCAAAACTTCTGGCAGCATTACCGAACTGAAATGGTCTGGTTCATCGCCTTATTTCTTATAAGCACGCTAAGTTTTGCCTTTGGTTTTATGATCGGCAAAGAGATGTACCGCACACCGATTGTGATTGAGAAGGTTGGGGGTCAGTAAAAAATAAGGGGGAGTCCATGTTGGCACTCCCCAAGTGCGGGATCCCTAGCGCTATCGGAATTTGTCGCTGGCTCCGACAGGTTCAGCGACAAGCACATGGGTGGTATCTCAAGGCCGACTCCGCTTCGCCCGTAAGTCGAAGCTTCACAGTCTCCCACCTATCCTGCTCATGTGATCGCCCGCTAATAGGACCAGCTAAGGGGAGTCGAACCCCTTACAAGACAGGTTGCCTCCTCGTCTTGACCGTAGCCGTTCCCGCTCTCGAGCTCAAAATATAGACATTGAAGACCCTTGTCAAGCAAGGTAGCCAATTTGTTTGAGCCACGGTTCGTTCTCCCATTCCCAGAGCTTCTTAGCCCCCAAAAACGCCTCAAAATCGGCCTGCCAGCCCGGACACTCCTTTAACTCTACAATGCCCTTAGTTTCACCCCAATCGTGAGCATCGTCTCTACAGGTGCGCACGCCATTCCAAGGCCAGGCGCGCCGAATTTTGCCGTTGCCGCCCTTCTCGCGGAAGGTCGCCCGGCAGGTGGCGCACGTCTTTACCTGATCGATCCGCAAGATCCACCGAGTCTCGAGATTGTGAAACTCATCCATCAGCGCATCCATATAGGCGCTTGTCTGGAGGTTGTAGTCGCGGTAGATCGCCTGCGAAGTTTTGATATCAAGGACGCCGAAGCGGCCGTCCACAACCGCCATAGCATCGATCGTGCCTGAATAGCGATGCTCCTTATTTAAAATTCTACGTTCCACAAACTCCGGCGAAGTCTGCACATGCTTTCGTTCTAAGAAATCAGTGAAGGCCGCAACGGCGGGTTTAATAATTTCCGGAATTTCCGGGTTTCTGCCCAGAAGTATTTCTTCGGCAGCTTCGTGCACCATGGTGCCCTCTTCGGCAGAGCGCTCGGTAGCTGTTTGCGCCGCCTCAAAGCTCTTGGCAGCACCGTAATAGCGATAGAGCGCTGGCTTCGCCTTGATCTCCACAATTTTAGTTACCCGCGGATACCAAACATTGTCGATCGTGTAACCGGCTTTTTCTTTAAATTCGCTCGAGTCTTTATAGTCGTTCATTTGAGCAGCAGGGGAGTGTAGTTAACGATATCGCCCGCACCCATCATGACGACCACCCACGGTCCTTTAGGGGCAATCTCGTTGAACGACGTGCTGAGAGTTGATTTCAAAATTTTAGGATTTGCGAGATAACGTGTTCTTGGCGCCGCTTTACGTTGCGCGACTTTTAACGCGAGTGTTTTCGAATTATAGACCGCGTTCGGCGCCTCGTCCCGCCCGGGGACCTTATAGATCGGTATCGTGATAAGCAGATCGGCGGTGTCGAACGATTTTATGAAATCGGGGAAGAGCCGCTTCAACCTATCGATTTGATGCGGTTGATACACGCAGGCAATTTTTGATTTTGGATATTTGGTCTTCAGTGCCGCAAGCGTTGCTTGAATCTCGGTGGGATGGTGGCCGTAGTCGTCGTAGACAGAAATTGCATATGGCATATGGCGAATGGCAAATTTGCCTTTATATTCGAGTCGGCGCCAGGTGCCCTTAAAGCTCTTTAGCGTCTTCATGATTATTTTCTCATCGATGCCGAGAATTTTAGCGAGCGTGTAGGCGCCGCTAGCGTTCGAAATATGGTGAGCGCCAAAGAGGGCAGGGAAGTTACCTCTTTCTACGGCGCGCGCTACCGCCAGCACCGTTCCATACCAATGGACATTTATTTGATTGCCGTTGCGGATTGTATAGATTTGTTTTTCGATATCCTGGATGCCTTGGTTCGCGCGGTTCAGCACCAAATGGCCACCCTCACAGATATTCGCGAAGAATTTTAAGAAAGCGAATTTTACTCCGGCAAATGTTTTATAAATATCCAAGTGCTCGCGATCGATATTCGTGACGAGCGCCACGAAAGGGGAGAAGTGATGGAAGGCATACCCGTAGTCATCGGCTTCAAGAACAAGCCAGCCTGACTTCCCTTTTCGAAAATTTGAATTTCCAAACTCTTTGAGTTTCGTACCGATAATTACCGTGGGGTCGAGGCCAGCGGCGATCATGATGAGCGCGACAAGCGCGGTCGTGGTGCTTTTACCGTGCGAACCCGTAATGGCAATCGTTTTATAGGTGCGCGTGAGCTCGCCAATGGCTTCGGGGTAGGAGAGCACGCGAATGCCCATTGCGCGGGCCTTTTTGAGCTCAGGATTGTCCTTTGTTGTAGCCTGGGTGCGGATAATAAGCCCCGTGTCGGCTAAGACAACCATTTTGCTGTGTCCGACGGCGACTTTGGCACCAAGACGCTTAAGCGCCCGAATAATCTCCGAATCGGTTAAATCCGAACCAGAAACTCGGTAGCCTTCTGAAAGGTAGTAGCGGGCGAGCGCACTCATGCCGATCCCGCCGATACCGATAAAGTGTATCGACTTTTTTAGACCCATATGCTATTCATTCTACTAGTGGTGCGAGGGTTCCACAAACCAAGGAGGCCCGGGTATGAACGACGATTGAATAAGTCCGGGTGTGCTCGGTGAACTCGGTAACCAGCGTGCCGGTGAAACAATCTGCGTTATTAGCGCTGTATTGGTGCTTCTGGTCATTTTGCATTTTTTTTTGCAACTACACCCCAGGGAGTATCACCGACCTCATTCATTGTTTCAGCAACACAGCAAGCAGATTTCTGTAGGCGGATGATGGGCTGGTGGGGAAGCAGTATCCCAACCAGCCCATCGCTTTATGTACAATATGTCGCACAATATACATTTTACGACATATAGTACTATGAGAGGGCTAAGCGCGACAACCGACCCCTTCCCCGCCACTACTTTTAATTTAAGACAGAAACATCACCTCCAGCCATTTAAAAAACTGAATCAAAAGTTCGAGGCCGTATACTATTATGTCGATCATCGAACTTAGTATGTGTGTGATGTTGGCTGGTAGATGCATATAATTTATCTACTAATTACAAATGAAGTACGAATATACAAATATCGCTATTCGCTATTCGCTGTCCTTGGCGCTCCTTGAGGGCTTTTAGGGCCATTGCCCGATCGCTCCAGGGAATATTTACCCCGCGGGCAATATGGATGACTTCCTCAGAGCCCTTACCGGTCATGATTACCGTATCCTGCGGTGCTGCCTCAAGAATTGCCCTACGAATTGCTTCACCTCGATCAAGAACTATTTCGGCCTGCCGTGATTCTGGTATGGCGGCTAGAATCTCTTTAAGAATACCCACTGGATCTTCATCGTATGGGTCTTCATTGGTAAGAATGATCTGATCACAGAATGCGGCGGCAAGTTTGCCAAATTCAGGGCGTTTCCAGCGATCGCGACCGCCGCCAGCGGCACCGAGGATAGCAATGAGCTTACCCGTGGTCGCCCCCAAGCCTTCGCGCGCCGTTTGATAGACCGCCTTCAAAGATCTTGGGGTGTGCGCATAGTCGACTATGACACGGATATCGGTGCCTCCTTCTGGAATAATCTCCTCAAAACGCCCTGGAATTTTTTTAATCTTTAAAAGCGCTTCGGCGGCAAGAGCTAAGTTGATTGCATAAGAATCCGCAACGGCAAGCACAGCGAGTGCATTATAAACGTTAAACATCCCGGGCAGGTTAACCGTGAAATCGCGGCCAAGGGCGAAAAATGTGCTGCTCACTGCGTCATGCCGCACATGTTCGGCTCGTATGTCACCATGTTCTAGTCCGAATGAGCGTATACGCTCCGTTTTGTACCTCCTAAAATAATCAAAGCTCGAGTCGTCCGCGTTCAGTATATGCAGTGGCTTCGCGGCGTTAAAGAGCTCCCCTTTCGCCGCCCGATAATTTTCGAAGCTGCCGTGCCGTTCGATGTGCTCTCGCTCTAGATTTGTTAATACGGCCGCGTTAAAGCGAATGGCTTTGTGCCGATAACTCGCGATGCCTTCGGAGGTTACTTCGAGTACTGCGTAGCGAGCCCCGGCTTTTTTCGCCTCGTACAAGAATCGCTGGAGGGCGAATCTACCCGGCATGGTATTCCCCCATCGATTTTTAAGATCTTTGCCGGCGATTCTCACGCCAAGCGAGCCGATCGAGGCGACAGGCATATTCGCTGCCTCAAATATACGCGTAATTAAAAAAACGGTGGTGGATTTTCCTTTACTGCCGGTAACGCCAATCACGGTAAGTGAGCGCGAGGGAAAGCCGTACCAGAAGGCCGCGAGCCAAGCAAGCACAAAGTGATAGCCGGGTGCAAACGCTCTAAAAAGAAATGACGGGATAAGACGTTTAAGGACACCGAGAGTCCATTCAAGTCGTGTGGTATTGCCCATGTCAAAACTTACATGTAATCCATAATATTCAGCGTTGGACCTATAGGAACTAACCCCGCGCCCTTAAATGAAGGGTTCAGATAACAATCGGAATCCGTGTTTGTGCGCGACCAACCTGCCGTGCCGCAGTAATAGAGCCCCAGATGCAGATGATTGCCGAAGGCGTACCCAGTGGCACCTACATAGCCGATAAGCTCTCCGCGCTTTACCGTCTTGCCCTGCACTGTCGCTTGCCGCGACATATGGCCATAGAGCGTACTTAAGCCGTTGTCATGCTCGATTAAGACGTAGCGGCCATATTGCAGACGGCCATTGTCGCCCACCGCGACCACCATACCGTCGCGAGCGGCATAAATGGGCGTGCCAAGCGGCGCCCCGATATCGAGGCCGTTATGAGGTTTGCCACCATATAAATTTGAGAGCTCGCCGTAGAGCTGGGTGATCTTTCCCGCGACTGGCATGGTGAAAACGCCGGGTCGCTTATCCGGCAAGTTTGAAACGTTCAGGCGGCGGCGCAAATCAGCCTCAAGCTGATCAATATCGTCCGAAACGGCCTGCTGTTGCTTCTGAAGCGTGGTCAGCTGCGTCTCATATTTCTGCTGCTGGTCTTTAGTAAGTTTTAAAATATTTTCCCGTTCTATTTTCTGATCTTCAACTAAGCCCTTGCGATTCAGCGTGTTGGTATGTTCCGTCTCTATAGCCACTTTTTTTTCAGACGTTTCGGCGAGATGCTGATCAAGAGTATTCTCGAGTGTATGAAGTTCGCCAACGCTTTGATTTAAGGCGCTATTTACATTTGAGAGGCTCTGCGCTTCCAGCATGCTGTCGGCAAGACTGGGATTTCGCAACATAATTAAAAGCAGCGCCTGATTATCGCTTTGCTGGATGGTTCTCAGGGCCTCCGCGATCGCGTTGCGCTTCTCAGCAATAGTCGCTCGGACAAGATCGATGTTTGTGTTCAAGCCAGCAACTTCGAGCGTCAGCTTATCGATGGTAAGTTCGCCCGCCTTGATCTGAAGATCCAACTGGCTAATGTTGCCCGAGAGGCGCTTTACATCACTTTGAATCGAGCGCGCCTGAGCCTTGGTACCCTCGATGTTTGCGGCAGTGTCCTTGATCCGTTTATTTACCTCGTCAAGCATCCTGGCCTTCTCCTCGATGGCGCGCTGCAGGTCATCGGGCGTCGAAGTCGCGCCGCCTATGGTCTGCCCTAGCGCCGGTGAAAGCACGCTAAAAAGAATAATAAGAAAGAGCGCGGCGCACGCAACGGCAAAATAAGTTATGATGGCGCGCTTCATGTTGTTAATTTATGAAGTGCCGCCTCGACACGTTCCAGAGATTTCTTTTTGCCGATAAACGCAACGAGCTCGAAAGGTCCGGGAGAATTCCGCTCGCCCGAAAGAGCCACGCGGAGCGGCCACAAGACTGCGCCTCTCCCCTCCCGCTCCGCAAATGGCATGATCGCTGTTTCGGCCTCAGCCGCGGTAATGTCTTCAGCCGGGAGCGCCTCGATGAGCCCGCGTACGCCCGCGAGCAAATGCGCGGCGGTCTCTACGGTCCCGTCCTGCCAAAGGAGTAGTGTCTGGGCGTATTCTTTTGGCTCATAAAAAACCCCAGCTTCGGCCAGAAAATCTTTGAGCGTCGTTACCCGATCGCGGGCTAAGTCTATGAGCTTGCCGGTTGTTGCCTCATCAAGCTCCTGCCAGCGCCCTCGGGCAAAATCCCTGAGGCGCCGCACGAGATCTGTTTTCGGCAGGAGCTTAATATGCTGTCCGTTCAGCCATTTGAGTTTTTCCTCATTAAAAATCGCCCCAGCTTTTTGGACTCGTTTCAAATCAAACGCACGAATTAATTCCTCGGGCGTGAATACTTCTTGACTGCCTGCCGCCGTATCTTTGGGATGCCAACCGAGCAACGCCATAA
>JBGOTK010000018.1:0-11516 GCA_041476445.1 Minisyncoccia bacterium
CATACGTTTATAAAGTTTCACGAAACTAAAAAACCGCTTGCCTCGATCGCGCTGGTAAAGGTGAAAGAACCACAGCACTACGGCGTGGCACTCATGAAAGAACATTTAATAACCGAATTTTTGGAAAAACCACAGGATCCTCCTTCTTCGTATATAAGTTCGGGACTCTATGTGCTTTCACCCTCTGTTTTTAAATATGACAATCCGACCGAACAATACCTTATGCTCGAAAACTATCTTTTTCCTAAACTTGCTGCACAAAAGAAACTGGCCGGTTATAAAGTAAAAAAAGGGAAGTGGTTTGACTGCGGCACGTTCGAGCGCTGGGAGGAGGCGATAAAGAATGTTTAGCGTTATTTTTTCTTGAAGACAAAGACAATCTTAAATGCGTAGCGCTTGAGAAACGGAAGCATCATAAAAATACCGTCGTCGATCTTGTCGAGTGTGCGAAAAAGTAATTTACCTCCGGGCAGGTTTCTTAAGGGAAAAGTGAACATCGAAAAGAGATGAAAATAGTGTGTTTGCTCGATAGTGAAGTATTTTTTCGCGAGCTCCAAGTCTTCCATTTTAAAAATATGGTCTGCCGCCCAACCGGTGCGCACGCCGCGCTTTCGGTTCAGCCAACGTTTTAAGTTCGCGAGCGGATTGTGTCCCAGCGTTTCGATGCCGATTAAAAGTCCGTCGGGGCGCAACACGCGAGCGATTTCAGAGAAAGCTTTTTCTAAGGTAAGAGAGGAAAAGGTGCCGCCATCGAAAATAATATCAAAATTAGCACCAGTGAAAGGCAGGGCCTCGCAGTCACCCACTACGAAGTTGATATTCGCTTCCTCTTTAGCCGCGCGTTCGCGCGCAATTTTCAGAGATTCCTCAGAAAAATCTACTCCTGTGACCTGGCCGCCCCATTTGGCAATCGGTACCGCATGCATGCCGTGGCCCGAGCCGTAGTCTAAAACTTCTTTGCCATTCACCTTGGCCGCGAGAATGCGATAGACATCACGGTAACTTTCCATCATCGCTACTTCTATACCTGACACGTCGGTGCCGTCTTTTAGGCTCTTGCTGTGCGCGCCGAGCCACTCTCGCGCTGCTGCGTCATAATGCTCCTTCTCGTGTTGTTTATATTCCTCCATCTAGTTTGGATTTTTTAGTACCCAGTAGTCGACGTATAAAAGCGCCTCCCGTTTTATTACCTCAAAGCCGGCATTCTTCATCACCCGCTCGACATCCTCCGTGGTGAAATACCCGTCGCCGATTTCCCACTGATGGTCCAAATCGATCGGGTTGTGCCGATTGCCACGGGCTCGTTGATAAAAATCTCGTACCCACTGCGGGGCGCGCCAAAGATGCTGCGTGTAGGTAACCCACGCGAGCCAAAAGAAAAACCAGGCGCGGTGGGGGATGGTAATCAAGGCATGACCTCCAGGCCGGAGGTAGTTTTTTAGGTTGTCGAAAGCCGTGGGCAAATCTTTGAAGGGAATATGCTCCAAAATATCGGCGGCGATAACGGCGTCAAAGTTATGTTCCGCTTCTTTGAAGCGCGTGCGCACATCGCCTACAAAGTCTGGCGTGAGGCGCGGATTGACATCAATAATGGCGTAGCGCTCCGCATACGGCTCAAAAAGCCGTTTGATGGCGCCTTCGCCCGGGCCGACTTCGAGTACGGTTTTCGGCTTCAGGGTCGAAAGTGTCTTTATGATCGCAAAGTAGCGGTACCAGTTAAAAAAGTCGAGCTTGTCAAAAAATTCCTGTTGAGTAAGGGTAAATTGTTTTTGCTTATCGTACGCCTCAGCCATGGAAATTAATAGAACACTCGATTTAATTCTTTTAGGTGCATACTATGCTCATAAGGTTCTATCTTACTAGATTTTATTAAAAAAGCGGAGCGTAAGTTGCCCGCGTGAGTCTCAATGTGATTCAATCGCTGGGTCTTATCGCCGCGAGGAACGTAAGCGCGATAAGACGAATGAGTTGAATACCCAAGGAGCGAAAAGCATAGGGATAGTTTTTGCGGTGTTTCCAGACTATGGGAATGCGGTACCGCGCATCCCTAAGTTTAATTTTGAGGATGCGTTTTTCTTGCCATCTGGCAGTAACCGCCGGTATATTAGCCAATCTACCAATCATGCCGAGTTTTAGGAAAAGATCCCAATCTTTGCCCCGGGGAAAGCTGTAACCACCTACCGATAGCGCCGCATCGCGTCGATAAAAAGAAGTGACGTGGGCGATATTATTAGTAAGGAGGAAGTTGTGCTTAATTGCTTCGTCAGTAAGCGGCACGTTGGTCACGACGGTTTTGAGAGCCCGTCCCTGTTTATCAACAATATCAGCAATGCCGTTCGTGCCTACAGCCATGCAGTCGGGATGGCTTTCCATATACTCGTATTGCATGTTGAGTTTTTGCGCGTGTATCCATACGTCGTCATCATCAAGCACAGCGATGTATTGTCCTTCGGCTTCTTTAAGCCCGATATTTAGACTTTCCATGCCGCCAAGGTTTTTTTCTGATCGAACAGACCGGATGTGCTCCCTGTATTCCCTCAGTAGTTCCTGGGTGGAGTCAGTTGAACCATCGTCTACCACAATGACTTCGAAATTATCAAAATCCTGCGCCAGAACGCTTTTGATGGCGTGTCCAAGTTTGTCGGCCCTATTATGGGTGGTGATGATAACGGAAATCCTCGGTTTTTTCATGTTTTCATGTCTGAATTGCCCCGCTCTTTTGTCGTGTCAGGCGTTGACTCAGAATTCATTCGGAGTATATAGTAAATCCAATGCTGAGGTCAAAAGTCAGTACAATTATTACAGCACACAACCGCCCTCAATTTCTTAAGGAAATTTCACTGCCCAGTGTACTCAGTCAGAATTACCCGGACTTTGAATGTATTATCGTGGACGACTCTTTTGACAACGCGGTGTCAAAAGTGGTGGCCGAGTTTCAGAAGAACGATGCGCGCATCAAGTACTTTAAAATAGCGCCAGATCAGGAATTGGGTGCTGCCTTAGTGTATGGCATTACCCATGCTGAGGGGGAGTATATAGGCTTCTTGGATGACGATAACGGCTATCAGCCCGATTTTATGACGCAGTGCGTCGCGAAGCTTAACGAGTTGCCAAAAGAATTCGGCGGCGTTACCACCGGGGCTATCGTTGTCTACGGCGATCACAGAGAGTACGCGGTTCCCTCAATGTCGAATTCGTTTTACATTCCCATAGGTGATTGCTGGCTTTTAAAACGGGAGGTTTTCTTTGACAAAGGCATCCTGCCGGACGCGCGCTTAACGGCTGATTATGACGCCGACTTAGGCATACGCTTTTTCGAGCATTATAAAGCCTTTATTATTGAAGAGCCGCTCAATATTCGCTATGCATGGAAAAAATCGTTCGGCAAGCATCTCCACGCCACGAGTCCCTCAGAAAAAAGGCTGAGAAATCAAGAAATTTATTTCGATAAGAATCTCCCCATATTCCAAGCGCGCGCAAATAAAAGCGAACTATCGTTTTTTTATCGGACCGCCGGAAGAAATTACTGTTTAGTCGGCAAGGCGAGTCGCGGTTTGCCGCTTCTGTGGCAGGCCTTTATAAACAAACCTGGCGCGCGCGGCTTGCTTAATGTCCTTGCGGCACTCTTGGGTTCCCGGGTGTATAAGTTTTATTTTGCCCTAGAGGCGGAAGCGAGGCATTTTGTCCTTTCTCATTTCGTCAACCGCGTTCCTCTGAAGTACAAAAAGCTGACAGCTTGATTCGGTTTATTACTTTTTATCATTAACATGAACAACCACTGATATGAAAGTTCTTGTAACCGGCGGTGCGGGCTATATCGGTTCGGTCCTCGTACCCGAACTTTTAAAAAAGAGGCATCAGGTAAGGGTATTAGATAATTTGATGTACGAGCAAAACCCCCTCTTGCTTCACTTTATCGATGACAACTTTGAGTTTATTGAAGGCGATATTCGGGACAATGAAACAGTGAAAAAAGCGGTAGACGGTGTCGACGTGATCGTCCATCTCGCGGCTATTGTAGGGGCACCGGCGTGTAAAAAAAATAAAGTGCTGGCGGAGGAGGTGAATTATCAGGGAACCGTGAATGTAAATAACGCCCGAGGTAGCTCGCAAAAACTTCTCTATGCGTCCACGGGGAGCGTATATGGCAAAGTGGAAGACATATGCACCGAAGCGTCACCAACCAATCCGTTGTCTGTTTATGGAATAACAAAATTGAAGGCGGAAAAAGAGGTGATGCAGAAAAGCAATGCCATTGCGTACCGCTTTGCGACGGCATTCGGCCTGTCGCCGCGGTTGCGGCTGGACCTGTTGCCCAATGATTTTGTATTCAGCGCGTTAAAAAACAGATATCTGGTGGTGTACGACAAAGACTTAAAAAGAACCTTCATTCACGTACGGGATATTGTGCGTGCCTACCTCTTTGGCATAGAAAACTTTGATAAGCTGAAAAACGAAGTATATAATATCGGATCGGAAAAGATGAACAAGACCAAAGAAGAGATTGTAAAAATTATTGGACAAAAAATAAACTTCGAAGTTTATTTTGCGGATAAAGGCATTCCCGATCCTGATCAGAGAGATTATGCGGTTTCCTATCAAAAGATTCTGAAGATGGGGTTTGATACTGAAATTACTTTCGAAAAAGGAATCGAGGAAATGGCTCGCGGCTTGCAAGGCGTGCGCATTAAAAATCCTTTTTCGGATGCCTAAAGGAAGGGGTATGGCCAAAATTTTAGTTTTGGGCGGGTACGGTTTTGTCGGACGTAATGTCGCCGCCGCCTTAATGGACGCGCACTATGATGTACAGGTTACCTCCCGGACGGACGGAGTCGATCTAACGAATTATGCGAGTACTGAGAACTGTTTCAACAAACTTCAACCGGAGGTGATTATCAATTGCGCGGCGCATACGGGAAGCCTGCATTACGTGACCCGCTACGCGGCGGATGTGATTCGTGACAACGTTCAAATGTCACTAAACCTGTACCAAGCAGCCGCGCGGGCGTGCCCGAAGGTAAGGATTATCAATCCCCTTTCGAATTGTTCCTATCCCGGCGATAGTGCTCACCAATCTGAATCGGCCTGGCTGCATGGCGAAGTACATGAGTCTGTTTTTTCTTATGGTAATGCAAAAAGAATCCTCTATGCGGTAGCAAAATGTTATGCCAAGCAGTATGGGATACAAAGCGTCAATTTTCTTATTCCTAATACCTTTGGCCCCGGCGATGCTACTGATCCGGATAAGACACACGCCTTAAACGGTATGATTATCCGCATGATTGAAGCGCAGAAGCGGAAGGATACGGAGTTTGAAGTGTGGGGGTCCGGCAATCCCGTACGAGAGTGGGCGTATATTGACGATGTAGTTAATATTTTAAAAGAAGGTGTAGTCACAAAGGAAGATTTGACCTATCCGGTAAATCTGGCCCAGAATAAAGGGTTCACCATCAAACAATCCGCCGGGCTCATTGCGCAAGCTGTCGGTTTTAATGGTACACTGGTGTTTAATACACGCTATCAGGACGGCGCGCCGATAAAAATACTTGATGATAAAAAATTCCGGCAGCTGTTTCCCCGTTTCGTTTTCTTCGATCATAAGAAAGGTATCGAAGAAACGGTTAAATATTATAAATCAGTTTTAGTATGAATAAAAAAGATTACGAAGTAAGTGATGAAATTCGCCTTTGGTCCACATTTATCCCTGAGGAAACCGGCGAGGCGGTTCAAAAAATTCTTAAATCTCCATGGATAAATACCGGCAAACAGGAAAAACTTTTCCGACAAAAATTCGCCGAGAAGTTTAATATTTCCTACTGCGTGGCGACGAATAGCGGTACCTCCTCACTGCGGGCGAGTCTTGCGGCGCTCGGCGTTGGCCTCGGCGATGAGGTAGTATCCACTCCCTACACATTTATTGCGACTAATACCGCTATTCTTGAACAAGGCGCCACGCCTATTTTCGCGGATATTGAGTATGACACCTTGAACATTGATCCCGAGAGCATCGTCAAGAAAATTACTCCGAAAACAAAAGCCATCATATGTGTGCATTACGGCGGCAACCCGTGCGCGATGGATGAAATCAGGGAGATCGGACGCACTCATCACTTGCCGATCATCGAGGATGCCGCGCACGCCTTGGGTTCCAAATATAAGGGGCAGTACATCGGCGCAACGGGCGATATCATCGCTTTTTCCCTACAGGCCATCAAGGTAATTACCTGCGGCGACGGGGGCATGATTGGGACGCCGAACGAGTCGTATTATAAGGAATTGAAAAAGCGTGTTTGGTTTGGCGTCGACCGGGATGAAAAGAAGGCGGGTTTCATAGATCCTTTGCCGGATGCCATCGACGTTTTAGGATTCAAATATAACATGAATGATATTACTGCGACGATCGGCTTGGTCGGTTTGGAGCATATCGAGGAGTCGTTAGCGAGAAGAAAGACGATCGGGGAGCTGTATCGGCAGGAATTTTCAGGCTGTCGGAAAATCACATTGCTGAACTATTCCTCAAACAACGCCCCCAATTATCAGATATTCCCGGTCCACGTGGACAATCGCGTGGAATTCGCGAACTTCATGCATGCACGTTCTATCATGGTCGGAGTGAATAACCGGCGCAACGATCGCTACTCGATTTTTGGCACGCTGCAGGACCTGCCTGCTCTTAAAAAAGCAGATGAAGATACTATTCTCATCCCGATTCATACCTGGCTGACTGACGCCGAGGTTAAGAAAGTTATCGAGACGGTTAAGGAATACGATGCGACGTAGGGATCATGACGCAAAGTTTTCCGGACGCTCTTATCGGGCACTCAGGCTTTGTAGGCAGTAATGTACTGGCCCAGAGGCCGTTTGCGCATCTCTATAACTCGAAAAATATCGAAGCAATACAAGGCCAAGAATTTGATTTGGTGGTATGCGCGGCTGCATACGGTACGAAGTGGAAGGCGAATAAGGAGCCCGAAGCAGACCTCTCTGCCATTGAGCGGCTGATGCATAACCTGGCGGCTGTAAGGGCCCGGAATTTCGTGCTCATATCAACGATTGATGTATACCCCGAGGTGAACGGGGTCGATGAAGACGCGCCTGTTCTTGAAAACGATGCGTCGTCCTATGGCCGGCATCGCAGACTGCTCGAAAAATTCGTCGAAAGCCGTTTTGACGCGACGATTATCAGATTGCCGGGACTCTTTGGCACGGGGCTGAAGAAAAATATCATTTATGACTTTATGCATGGCGCACGCGAGTCAGTTCAACAGGACGGCCTGTTTCAGTTTTATTATCTAGACTTCCTTTGGCAGGATATTCATAAGGCCTTGGCCAATAAGCTCAGGCTCATTAATTTCGCTACCGAGCCGATAACGGTGAGGGAACTCGCAAAAAAAGTTTTTCATTTTGATTTCATGAGTAATGTAGAAGGCCCGGCACCATGTTACGATATGCACACGAAATATGGGTATCTTTGGGGGCATAAAGATCCCTATCTGTATTCACGCGCCGAGGTGATAAAAAGCCTCAGATCTTTTGTCGATCGCAGCGGGACGGACTAAACGTCGTGTTCAGCTATCATTTTAACGGCTCATATCGACTTCGATTATGAAATGTGTCGGCGCATCGCCGTGCGCCGTGGTGGGCGCCAGTTTCGTAAGCATGATCGTACTGGCAGTAAACCGTTTTATAAGATCGATATAGTTCCTCTTGTAATTGCCGCTCGCGTATACGCCCAGGCCGGCCGGATCTTCGGGAAGGTGTTCTGCTGCGTGTATCTCAAGGAAAATAGTCGTTTTCTTTGTAATCCGTAGAATCTCCTGTATAATTTTTTCAATCTTATCCGGTCCGATATAGATGAGCAGTCCGCTCGTAAAAACAATATCAAAGTATTTGTCGGGCCAGGTGCCAATGTCATCGGCCCGGCCGACCTTTAGCGAGATAGCAGTGTTGTGGTGTTCTTTTAAATATTCGTTTCCCTTTTTGATGAGTGCGGCATTTATGTCAATACCGGTGAGTTCTGCCGTTGGAAATTTTTTACTTAGCGAATACAGATTTTGCCCGGAGGCACAGCCGATTTCCAAGACCTTCGGTTTATGAGAGGGGATCATGTGCTCCGCTATTTTTTCTATTAATGTCTTTCGATAGGGATGCGATTGATTTTCGGAACTGCTGTAAATGTCCGCCCAAGCCTGCCCTTTGTAGATATGCCGCGTTTTCCAAGACCATTCTTGTATTCTTGTACCCAACAGATACATTTCGATGCCGTAGCGAATGCCATGGTACGTCCTTTTGAATATTTGGTAGAGACCGTTCGCGTGTTCACGGAGAAATTTTTTCATAACATCTTTACTTTGTTCAGTGTATGCCCCTGCCTTTAAAGTGGCAATTTTGGATTACCACTGAGTTTAGGGGGGCTTTCGTCGGGTGAACTTGCTCAAAAGAGTTCACTTTTCCGGCGCGAGCGTGTACTATAGAAACTATGAAAATCGTGGTTACCGGCGGGGCCGGCTTTATTGGCAGTCATATCGCGGACGCCTATCTCGCCAAAGGCCATCAGGTGATAATTATCGATAACTTAAGCAAGGGTTCTCGGCGGAATGTACCCAAGAAGGCGAAGTTCTATAAAGCCGATATCCGAGCCATGCCGGCTATCGAGCGTGTTATGAAACGCGAACGGCCGCACATATTAAATCACCACGCCGGCATCGCCGAAATTTCCGCCTCAATGCGCGATCCTTTGCCGACTTTTGGGGTGAATACCGCGGGCATGGCAGCTGTGCTTGTAGCCTTCGGCCGTTACGGCGCGCCGGGGAGAAAGCGGGTTATTTTCGCTTCTTCTGGTTCAGTCTATGGCGACGTAAAAAGGGGTTTTGCCCAGGAAGACATGGTGCCGGTTCCCGTTTCGGCCTACTCACTCTCGAAAATCCACGGTGAAGAACTTCTGAAGCTTTATGGCCCGCTCTATGGGTTTGATTACGTAATTTTCCGTTACCCCAACGTTTACGGTCCGCGTCAGAATCCTAAGAGCGAGGCGGGAGTCATCGCGATTTTTCATGAACTGATGCGCGCGGGGCAGCGGCCAGTGATGTTTGGCGATGGCACGAAAATTCGGGACTACACTTACGTGGGCGATATCGTCGCGGCTAACCTTAAGGCGCTCAGCCGGGGTACGAATCAGACTTTGAATTTGGCGCGTATGATCGAAACCAAAGACGTCGAAATTTTTAACGAACTTAAAAAAATCCTGGCTTTCAAGAAGCCCCTTATCTTTAAGCCATTTCGCAGGGGTGAAGCTCTACGCACGGCGCTTGATGCGCGCAAAGCATATCGTGTGCTCGGCTGGCGGCCCCAGGTGGCGCTCCGCGAGGGGATAGGGAAGTTCCATGTGAGCCTCGTTTAAAAATTATGCTCACCTACCTGAAAAGTGTTTTTACGCTCGCCGTCTTTCTTACCTCTCGAGCAGCGGGTTTCAGGAATAAACTCACAGTACTCGGCTATCTGTTTCGGCGTACCCTCCATAGTCCGATGCCCGCTGAAATTTTTGTCGAAATGAAAGAGGTCAAATTCTGGTTCGCGCCGGGGCGAAGCGAACTCCAGCCCTATCAGGAAATTTTTGGCGAGGCTATTTATGAGCGCGATCCTCAATTTCTCGCCAAAAACGGCGATATAGTAATTGATGTAGGTGCGCATATCGGCTACTTTACGCTACGTAAGGCGCTTACGGCACCTGAGGCGCGTATCTTCTCCTATGAGCCAAATCCGGAAACATTTGCGCGGCTGGAGAAAAATATCAAAGCGAATTCACTCACTAACGTTTGGGCGGAGAATAAAGCACTCTCGGCACGCGAGGGCGTGTTAACCCTCCGTATTTCCGAGTCATCGAGCGAAGGCAATACTATCATGTCTACCGGGACGGTAGCAGAATATGAAAAAGAAATCCAGATTGCAACGACGACACTGGACGCGCTGGTTCAGAGGCATGCTCTTTCAAGAATCGATATTTTGAAAATTGATGCCGAGGGCGCCGAGGCGGAAATCTTAAGGGGCGGCCTGGCCAAAGCGCTCGCCCTTACGCGAAAGGTCGAGATCGAAACTCATTCTCCGGCTCTCAGGGAAGAATGCGAAAAAATTCTGTCGGCGCAGGGCTTTAGCGTTTCCTTGCGCGTGCCGTCAGGCCGGAACATGCTCGGCGAAAACACGCTTGTTTATTTTGTGCGCGCCTAGCCGTTCTTGTCCGTCATCTCGCGATAGAGCGCTTCGACTTTCGCCATCTCTTTTTCGTAGTTGTATTTTTCTACAATAAGGTCGCGTTCTTTGGCGCCAAATTCTTCTCGTTTATCAGGATTCCTAATGAGATATTCGAGTTTCTCAGCAAGTGCTTGCGGATTTCGTTGTGGTATCACGAAGCCGTTCTCGTAATCTATTATCCATTTTTTGTTATCACCGGCATCTGTTACCACTACCGCAGTGCCAGTGGCCATTGCTTCGCCAGTAGAAGAGGCAAGACCACTGTCTGAAGTAGCAGTGGAAACATAAATATGCGAGGAACGAAGTAGGTCCGGTAAGTCGTCGCCCTTTACACGCCCCTTGAATATTACAGTGCCACTATTAATAAGTCCGAGACTGTCGGCGTACTCTTTCAAGCCAACTTCAGAAGTACCGCTTCCCACAATAAGAAATTCCAGTTTTTCCGGAAACTTTTCGGAAAGTATTTTTGCTGCATCAAGAATAGATTCGATATTATATACTGGTTCGAGGCTACGAAGTGAAATAATTCTGATTTTGTCATTCGGACGTTGTCTGGGCGGCGAGAATTTATTTATATCTGTTGCAAAACGGATAAAGTGGATTTTCTCCTTTTGCGCGCCGTATGCGATAAGCTTTTCCGTTGTGTTGTCTCCGTCTACTGTGAATATATCAGCATTTCGAACCATTTTTTCGACAAGCCATTTTCTTGATTTGGGAGTGAGTAAGATGTCGGAACCCCAGGGAGTAAGCATAATGGGATGGAAGCCGGTAAAAGTTCCGGTAAAACCATAGGTGCCCGCCGAATGAATGTGCATGAGGTCCGGTTTTTCACGACGGATGATGCCTCTGAGTTTCAGCACCGCGAAGGGCAGGAGCAGATTGGCAAAGCGGCCGTTTATATCGGTAAGGGGAGAGGGTCTGATTTCATAAAATTTGGTGCGCAGGATAAGATCCGCCGCTTCGGCAAGCGGGGGAGCAAGCGTTACCCAAACAATTTCATGTCCGCGATCGGCAAAGAATTTTAACCAGCGTACACTGTGGATCGAGTTGGCGCCGGCAAGATAAAGGATTTTCATGCGGGTTAGATGAGTTTAAAAATTCCTATAACGGAACCGATGCCATAGCCGAAATGACGGATCGCATAAGCTATGACAATAAATCCGGTGAGGCTAGTATCTTTTTCTTTTTTGGCCGCTTGGGCGGCAAAGAAAAAGGCGGCGGCGAAATAGATGAGCAATGTTCCCCAAAAGGCATAACGGAGAGCAGGG
>JBGOTK010000019.1:0-11325 GCA_041476445.1 Minisyncoccia bacterium
AGATAATCGTGGAACGTTTTATGCCCGGTTTTTCGCTCGGCAAAGGCCGCACCGGTATTCAGGGACTTCTCGATCACATTCGTCATGGTCATGAGCCCGTGTGCTTGCAAGTCCCAGTTTCTCACCGTTTTTCCGTTCAGTGTTAAGAAACCGGTATCGACATAGGTGGTGTCCGGCGTGATGGCACCAGAATCGATGCCCGCGGACATGGTGATCACCTTAAAAATAGAGCCCGGTTCGTAGACTTCTTGCACATTTGGATTCAAGAAATCTTTTATCGCCGAGGAGCTATAGGCGTTTGGGTCGAAGGACGGCGTGCCGCCCATCGCCAAAATCTTGCCCGTTTTTGTCTCTTCAACGATAAACGAGGCCCGCTCGGCGCCGTACTCGCCGATTAATTTTGATATAATGCCGCCCGCGCGATCTTGAATATTTCGGTCGATAGTGAGATGAACATCGCGCCCGGGATCGCTCGGCTGCACCACGTCGCCGTCGAGGCTGCCCTCTTGGCCCTTTAGCGCGTCCTCGTAAAAACTCTCGATGCCATACTGGCCGACGGGCCGCGCGTCCTTCGCGCCCGCCGTTGAAACGAAACCGATGACTTGGCTCCCGACGTCGCCTAGGGGATAGTAGCGCGCCGGCTGATCCTCGATATAAATCCCTTTAATGTTCGCGGTTTTAAGAACCGCTATCTGCGCCTCACTCGCTTTCAGGAGGAGCGGCTCATAGAGATCGGTTTTATTTGAAAATATCTTTTGTAGATCGGCTTTATCTTTGCCGATTATCGGCGCGACGCCTTCCGAAGCCTCAGCCGCATCATCGATTTCCTTCGGCACGGCGTAGATAAAAGGAAAGTCCTTGTTCATGGCCGCCGGGATGAGATCGTCCTGCTTGTCCGTGAAATATATATTCCCGCGTACCGGCTCCAACATGCCGGCAAGGGCAAGCTGGGATTCGGCCTTGGCCGAATAAAACGTACCCTTGTCGATTTGCAGGGTGTAGAGCCTGAACGTCACCGCGCCGTAGAGCGCGATAAATATGCCGATAATCAGCGCGGATCGGACGCCCATGAGAAAGTCATAGTGGCTTCAAAGTACTGCGGCCCTTTGTCTTTTACATAGCCCTTTGACTGCAAAAGCGCCTCGAGTTTCTGAGAGTCAAGCATGCTAAACACCCTATTTTTCAGTTCCGTATTTTGTACTTCCTGATCCTGAATTTTTTGTTCCAAAAGCCCGATGTTGTGTTTCGAGTCGACCGCACTGTTATAAATCACGAGCCACCAAGTGAGGCAGGCAGCGGCCATTGTGCCAAGTATGATAATAATAAGCGTGAGATAAAAACGGTTGCGTATGGGTTGGATTATGGTCATGGGTTGTCTAGTTCATTTGCGCTACCCGCAATTTTGCGGAGCGGCTGCGCGGATTCGCCTGTTGTTCTATCGCACTCGCAACTATGGGCTTCCGCGTCACAAGTGTGGCGATATTTTCCCGTTTCCAAGTCTGCATGGCGCGCTTCACGATCCGGTCCTCAAGCGAGTGGAAGGCGATGACCGCCACGCGCCCGCCGGGTTTAAGCAGCGACGGCACATCGCGCAGCACTTCAGTTACGTTTTCAAGTTCGTGATTCACAAAAATCCTGAGTGCCTGGAACGTCCGTGTCGCCGGATCGATGCGCCCCCGTTCATAACCCTGCGGCAGAGCAGTGAGGATCACATCGCGCAGTTCAGCTGTCCGGAGAATCCGTTTCCGCCTGCGTGCTGCGACAATCGCTTTAGCGACACGAAAGGCGTAACGCTCTTCGCCATAATCAGCGATGAGTGCGCGCAGGTGTTCCTCGGAAAACGTATTCACTACTTCAGCCGCCGTCTCACCCTTGCGGAGGCCGTAGCGCATGTCAAGTGGCTCATCGGCGCGAAAACTGAGTCCCTTGCCGCCCTCAAGCTGTGCCGAGGAAAACCCGAGGTCGAGCAGCAGCATGTCCGCCCGGCCAAGTTTTTTTCTGTGCAGCACTGTTTTGAGCTCGGCGTAGTTCGCGCATACGAGGACGATCTTCCCTCCCTCGCGATCGTCCTCACGGATCGTTTGCTCAAACCGCGCGATCATTTCTTTGTCCCAATCGACGCCCAGAAATGATCCGCCCGGCATGATCCGGTCCAAGATGCCCCGCGCATGGCCGCCGCCACCCAGCGTGCCATCTATGGCGAACTCGCCTCGCTTCGGCGCAAGCAGCGCAATTACTTCATGAAAAAGAACGGGAATATGTGACATGTGCTTGGCTTCACGTGCCACGTGTGAGATATCGAACTCCTGCTCTCGATATCTCACAACTGGCACCCGGAACTTATCCAAAAAATATTTTCATATTAAATCCCCAGTTCACCCAATTTCTCGGCAATTTCATCGGAAGCGCTTTCCGTCTTCTTCTTATACTCGCTCCAGCGCGCCGCGTCCCAGATCTCGAGACGATTCATGACGCCGGCGACCGTGACGGCTTTTGAAAGATTCGCGTAGCTTCGCAAATAATCAGGAATGAGAATGCGGCCCTGCGCGTCGATATCGACCTCTGCGGCACCGGCAAGCATAAGCCGCTGAAAGGCGCGGGCGTTTGCTTGAGCAAGCGGTAAGGCGGTAATCTTCCCGGCGAGCACTTCCCACTCCTGTTTCGTAAAAATAAAAAGACACGACTCGAGGCCGCGGGTAATAATAGCGCCCGTGCTAAGCCGCTCACGGAATTTCGCCGGTATCGCCATTCTGCCTTTCTGGTCTAAACTGTGTGAATATTCGCCAAGAAACATGATTAAATGCCGCACCTCATTCCCCACCTATCCCCTGTCGCTAGGTTAGAACTGACGCGCCGCTCATTATGCTACATAGATTTAGTGTTAAAAACTCTCATTTTCCCTAACTCGGCACTTTTTAACTTATCCCCAATTTAGGTACTCTATCCCCACTTTTATCCACAACGCCCCACTTGTGATGAATCATAGCCCATTTCCGCCCATTTCGTAAATAAGCGAGTGTGCACAACTTTGGTGTTTTTCCAGGAAATTTTATGCTGTTTTTTTTCTGATCCACCGAACTCCCTAAAATTTCGAATAATAAAATAAAGTTATATAAATATTTTTTGAGCTCCAACAATTTTGAAGCGACTATATCGCTTTTTTTCCCTGTCGCCGCGTTGCTTTTACGTTTTGAAGCGACTACAATGAAGCGATACGCAATGAAAAGCCTCGAGCTTGCGCCGGGTGTGGGCGTCGTCGTAGTTGCACATCCGGATGACGAAACAATCTGGATGGGTGGCACGATTCTTGCTTCACCACGTGTTCGCTGGACTATTCTTTGTCTCACGCGTAGCTATGACGCGGATCGCGCCCCAAAATTTCGGCGCGTATGCCGCTCCTTGAACGCACAGGCAATCATATCTGATCTTGAAGACGAGGGTATGTTAGGTATGCGCGAGAGCATTCCCAATATTACAAATCGTTTAAAAAGA
Source organism: Minisyncoccia bacterium (assembly GCA_041476445.1). GTDB lineage: Bacteria > Patescibacteriota > Minisyncoccia > UBA6257 > JACOXY01 > JBGOTK01. Next base: position 3,493 of record JBGOTK010000019.1, read on the forward strand.
TTCTTGCCGAAAACTCAGGTTGATTACCTATTCACGCATAATGCAAATGGCGAATACGGCCATGCCCGACACAAAAGTGTGCACTTTTCGGTTCGCAACCTCGTTAAGAGAGGCGTAATCAGACCAAAGCAATTATTTTTCTTCAATTATGAGCCAAAAGAAAAGAGCGGCATTGGCGTACCGCGAAAGGTAAAAACCGATGTGTATCTCAAACTTACTCCAAATCTTTTTAAAGAAAAGAAACGACTGATCCAATCGCTCTACGGATTTTCTTCGAACTCGTTCGAGTCGAAATGCGCTGGCTCACTTGAACCATTTTCTTTGGCCCATTTATGAAATCCGTTGTGCTCTACGCCTACCCTCCCCAGCCCGATGGCCTCAGCATGCAGGGTGACATGCTCTATCGCGGTTTAAAAGAAAACGGCGACGAGGCAATGCCCGCGCACCTCTCAAGCGAATTTCAAAAAGAGTGGCTCTACAAATTTTTTAAGCCCGATGTCGCCTACGGCGTGGGCTATTGGAACTATGTGCCGGACATCGTGCACCACACGCAAAAATTTGGCGTAACACCAATCCCCTGGCTCGTCGCCGACGGCTGGGTCGCGAACTACCAAAAAGATCTTTCTGAGTTGCCGCTTGTTTTAGCCACCTGCGAATGGGTGAAGCAGACCTACGCGCGTGACGGCGTAAACACAAAAAATTTTGAAGTGGCGCACATTGGACTTGAGACGGAAATTTTTAAACCTATTCCCAAAACGGACCCGCGCGTGAAGACTGTCCGAAAGATGCTCGGCATAAAAGATGATGAACTTATGATTTTAACCGCCGGCGGTGATGTGACGTCGAAAGGCGCCCAGGAAATAATGCAAGCCTTAAAACAAGTAGATACAAATTTTAAAAAATGGAAGTATGTCTTGAAGGTCTGGGGCGGCGCCTCCGCCGATGATCATTACGATGACGAAATGAAAGTGATCGAGGAACTGGGCGAGTCCAAGGACAAAATTAGCTATATTGAAGGCTCCCTCTCAGGCGAGTTTATGGCGGTCTTGCTCTCGGCTTGCGATATCTATGCCGCCCCGAGCCGTTTAGAGGGCTTTGGCATGATCCAGGTGGAAGCCCAGGGGTGTGGAGTGCCCGTCGTTTCCATCAACGCCATGGGGCCAAAAGAGACCATTATACATGAAAAAACAGGCTTTTTAGCCGATGTGGCCGAGACCGTTGAGCTTACCGAGGAGTGGGTCTATACGGGCATGGGCTTCCCCGAGGACCATAAGGTGAAGTTTGAGAGGCCCAAGACCTTCGCCTATAGGGCCAATGTAGATCAGCTTGCCGAATACTTAATGAAGCTCTTAACTGACGATAATCTGCGGCTTACGATGGGCCAGGCTGCCCGAGAACACGCCGTAGAAAACTTCGAATATCGCAAGGTTGCCAAAAACATTGCGGATATTACCAAAAAGAAACTGAAATTAAGTTAAGTATGCCCGAACACTACGAACCAATAGCAAACCCCAGAGAACAGTTCAGGCAAGCGGTGCAAACTTTGCTTGTACATGAAGGCATTCGTATAGTGCCAGATGAACAAGAGACTTTTGAAGAAGAGCTGAGGGGAAGTGATCGCTATGTTCGCGCCTCGGTGGAACATGCAGAGGACACGGGCGAAACGCGTCGTTTTCTAAAAATTCCAGTAGCTGATCCTGAGATGCAAAAAGTCTTTGCGCGTGAACTTGGAGTAAATAAATTTCTTAAAGAACATAGCGAACTCCGCATTGAAACAATTATCAGTTCAAATACTGAACCGACGGCTGGTGTCCCCTTTGTGCTGATGGAAGCCCTCGAGAGACAGACAGGTGAGATTGGTTTTGATGAACATGGCGAGCATCTGGATGAACAGGCCGCGCAGGGATTTGCCGAGACCTTGCAGAAACTTCATCGAGTAAATACTTCTGAACTTCCCAATGATCTTCGCGATACCATGGAGGGATTTCCGGGAACCTACGAGGAAATCCACGATGAGCTTTTTACTATTCTTGATCAGCCTATCGAACATGCCCTGGATAGACAAAGTGCCACTGAAGAATCTCTCGATCAGGTACTGGGCAGAAGATTTGGTATTTCAAATTTTCGGGAAAAAGTTGAAGAACTCCTTGCACACCTTGAACCTACGATTCGTTCTTCTGATAATCATGAAGTGCTCGTACACGGCAATCTGGACCCTGGAAATGCTTTTGTGCATCAAGGTGGTGAAGTCGAGCTAATCGATTTTGAATTTACGGGTCTCTCAAAAAACGAAATTGGCGGTAGCATGGTCAACTTCGGTAATTTACGCGCACGCGCTTGGAGAAATACAGCATTTAAATCTGCATTCGACGCGGCAATGATCCAAAGTTACGGTGCCGAGGGCAGAGAAGAAATCGGAAAGGCCATCACGGCTCTTGGCATCCTCCGCTCTCATCTGGTTTTAGCCGGCTTTTTTGAAAACTATGAACACGAGAAACAACAAGACGAGGAACAGACTATTCGGCGGGAAACAACAGTGCAGGATATCCGTAAAGCTTGGGAAATCGTAGGGATCCCGTTTTAATTACTTTTGATGCATGGCCCATGGCATTGATGTTTACAAGGCGGGCGGCGTTCTCATTCGAGGCCGAAAGTTCCTGATCGTCCGCGCGAAGGGTAAGAATATTTTTTACGCCCCGGGCGGGAAAATCGAGCAAGGCGAAACTCCAAAGAAATCTTTAGTGCGCGAACTCAAAGAAGAAGTTTCGATTGATGTCCTGGAACAAGATATTGAATATTTTGAGACTTTCGTGCGCCCGGTCGCCGGCCGAGAACATTTCATAATCAAGATGGACGTATTTTTTGTGCATGCCTGGCAAGGCGAAATCGCGGCGGCAAGCGAGATTGAAGAGGTGCGCTGGATTGACTCAAAACTATCCACCAGTATAAAAATCGGCTCTATCTTTGGCGAGGAAGTTTTGCCGCGACTCAAAGAAAGGAACTTAATAGATTAAACTTTCTTAAGCGAAGCGAGCAGGTCTTTTAGCTTGCATGTCGCAAGACAGCAGACTTTGTCCGCGCTGCCATAGTAGACATACAGCTCATCGCCTACGATCACTGTGCCACTTGGGAAGTCCACATTAGGCACTACTCCTCTTTTTTCATAATTCTTCTCTGGCTTCAAAATAGGTTCTGGCGAATACGCCAAGACTTTTTGGGGATTTTTAAGATCGAGTAACGCAGCCTGAATAGTCCAGATCTTTTTCACTTCATTAATGCCCGAATAAATTAAAAGCCACCCATGGGGAGTTTTCACTATGGGAGCGCCTATTTCTGTTTCTTTAAATTCCGTATTGCGTGGTAGGCTTAGTCTTGAATGTTCGCGCGATTTTTCAAATCGTTTCCAATATGCTGATTTCTGCAATTCTTTGATACTCGAAAATTCAGTCTTGTGTATCGTTGATGTGGGGTAACGATGGCTTCCATTAAATAAAGCGTCCTTCCTATTGCTCCAGTCCACCCAAGTAAATAAAAGTATCTGCTTGCCATTAATTTTCTCTGGTATGATCACCGCTGCTTTGGACCAGTGACTTGGTCCAATTACCCCTAATTTAGTCACTTGCTTAAACTCTCGTGTCGTCGCGAGAGCAATACGCACCCTCCACTTACTAATGGGTACAGCAGAAGACCCATCTACTGCTGAGTAGGTTATGTAAAACTTATTCTGTAACTTAACAATTCTCGGGTCTTCGCAGCCGGTTTTTTCCCATTCGTATTCAGGTTCAAAGAATGGCTTAGTCCGCTTTTTGAAATGAACTCCATCCGTACTATTCGCTAGTCCGATGCGAGACTTTCCCTTGGAGTCCACCGCTCTATAGAGCATCCGAAACACATCGCCGTCTTTAACAACGCTACAATTGAATACTCCCCCGCTTTCCCATTTCTTAGTGGGATCAGGTGTAAGAATCGGGTTCTTTTCGTAGCGAGTAAGCGAAAAGGCCATTAACTAAAGAATAGGACTTTACCACGCCTTACGCACTCATAGGCATATAGATACGCTCCTGCGCTCCAGGCCTGGTAGGGTTCGCTGTTGCCAATCGCTTGACCCGTTTTGCCGTGCAGCCATTCCTGAAAACCCCAACGCCTATCCTTGCCTTTGCGGTTCGCAAGCGCGAGTGCTTCAAGTGCTTTTTTTGCTTTAGCGTGTTTACCAACTTTCACGAGCGCCACAACGTAAAATCCGCCGATCATCGGCCAAACTCCGCCGTTTAAATATTCAAGCGGCGTGCGCGCATCGCACTTATCAAAGTAGGAGTGCCACTCCTTGTCACCCGGTTTAATGGGCGGCCAGATGGCTTTCACCGGGAAGGGTCTATCAATTTTTTCTCTTTCGATATAGCGCAATATGCTCGAGGCGATCTTAGGCGTCGCAAGTCCCGTCACAATCGCCATAATATTGCCAAAACTATCAAACCAGCGCTCCTCTTCCCTATCGCCATCATGATTCTTCCAGTTCCAAGGCAAATAGTAGCCCAGCTTTTTGTCGTAGAGTGCCAGGTATTTTTCCACGTCGCCATTTACTACTTTCTTTAAATGCTCGGCGCGCTTCTTTTCACCTAAAATATTGAGCGCTGCGTACCATAGGGCTTGCGTCGAGATTGTGTGGCCATACTTATGCGGAAAGGCGTCCTGCCAATCCATAGTCGGCTGTTGGGCGACAAAGCCGACTTCGTTCGGATCCTGATGCTTTAACCAGCCATAAGCAGCCTGAATATTCTTTTTCCCTCTTAGACTTAGCCACGAACCAAATGTTTGGCGGTAGACGTGTTCGCCTATGATGTACCAAAGCGAAGAGTCCACGGTATTAAAGGTCACATCAGACTGGCGATCCTTATTCCAAGTACCTACCGCATTAGGAATTTGGCCGCTCACTGATTGATGTTTCGATAAGAGTTCCAAGCTTTTTCGAAACGGCGGCTCAAATTCCTTGCCGGTGAACGCGGCGCCGAGCGAGGTGATCATGCTATCCCTCGCCCACGTAGCCTCATAGCCACCCGGCAGCCCGGAGGCATAAAAGCCCGTTTTTTTTGCGCAGTGCCGAAGTACTGTAAGGGCATGTTCGCGCGCTTCGTCAGTTATGTGCATATTATGCCTAATGAATAATTGTTGGCAGATCAGCATCCTCGAGCGCGAGGCGGGCTAATAAATATGAAATTGTGGACTCCGCCCCCTGATTCAGATTCATAGCATACTGTCCCAGGCCATCGTGGCAACCGCCGGTTACTTCGTCATAGACCATCTGGTTCAGGTGATTTTTTCCTAAAAACCACTGGAAAGTGCGGAAGGCGTCCGCCAGATGTTTTTTATTGCCGGTTGTTTTCCAGGCAACCATTTTAGTCTCCACCATCGTAGCAGCATCTTCCGGCTGCTGATCAAAATAGGCGCGTGCCTTGTCCCGGAAATACCAGCCGTTTTGGCCAATAGGCACATAATACTCCTTGCGAAAGGTGATGCCGCGCAAAAAATCAAGCGACTCTTCGGCGGCCTTCAAATATTTTTTCTGCTTAAGCAATGTATAGGCACAGTATAAGGATTCGGGTAATTTACTATTTGAATAGGTAAGCTGTTCCTCAAACCAGCGCCAGTCTGCAGAGGCAACTTTCGCGTAAAACCCATACTGCCGTTCGGCAAGCGTCTTGAATGTTCGGAGCGTGGCGAACTGCGGCTGGCGCTCGATGAGCGTGGCGAGTCCCGTCATGGCAAAGGCGATAGCGCGTGGCGATGTGAGACGCCCAAGGACTCTCAAGGGTTTCGCGAGCAGCGTTTTGGCTTCGGTTTGTATTTCAGTGGGCAGGGCAGGGTGAGAGGCCGCAAAACCAAGGGCCGCGACGGTACGACCCAGCACGTCTTCCGTATTCGTTTTATCGGGGCGGCCCTGGGATGAGACGATGTTTGAAAAGTAGCCGCTGGGCTTTGAAACGAACTTTATGTAGCGCAGATAGGTATGCATGGCCGAGAGCAGTTCCTGGGAGGGGGCGCTCACGTAGCGCTTCGCGGCAGCTAAGAGTGCCCGCGCATTGTCGTCGAGGCTATAGCCAAAACGCCGCTCCGGTTTTGCGTAGCGTGCATGGTGCATCACACCCCTCTCGTCGGTAAGCCGGAGCAAATGATCGAATTTGAGTTCCGGTAATTTTGTCTCTTCGCTCCTTACGTCCGCAAATTTTTTATAGAGATTGAAATATTCAGCCGCCACGTTTGGCCAAATCATTGTGCGTGACTTTTCATAGGCCGTGGCGCTCATCGCCTTCATGTATTTTTGATCGGAGAGCATGTCGAGAAGTGCCCGAGTAATGCCCGAGGAGGTCTTTGGTTTTACGAGCGCGCCGTTTGACTCGTCAATAATATATTTCGCGTACTCAGTGGCCGTTGAAATAATCGGCCGACCGCATCCTAAGGCGTAGGCGAGCGTGCCCGAAACCGACTGTCCGACGTTTATGCTGGGTGAAATATAGATATCAGTGGCCTTCAGATAGGTTACAACTTCCTCAATCGTAAGGTACTTATTGTAAAATTTCACATGCTCCCCGAGGCCAAGCCGCTTCACTTCAGCGATAAGAAAATTGCGATAGGCCTCGCCGTACTCCCGCTGGATATTTGGGTGAGTGGCGCCGATCACGATATAGAGCAGGTTGGGAAACTGTTTTACCACCTGGGGCAGCGCGCGGATGGCATATTCTACTCCCTTATCCTGACTCAAGTGCCCAAACGTTGAGAGCACCATTTTGCCCTCGAGCCCGAGTTCCTGCTTCGCCTTGTCGCTCGTTTCAAACACCACCTGAGGAATGCCATGCGGAATGAGCGCTAACTTTGACTTCGGTAGAGCGTAGTCCGTTTCCAGCGTCTCCGCTGAACGCGTATTCATTACCACGATAACTTTGGCAAATTCAGCGATTGAAGAGACCACTTTACGAAGATGTTCGTCTGGATTCGGCAGCACGCAATGAAATGTCACGATGGCGGGCTTTTGAAGTGCCTGCAGAAACGGAATAATGAAGTCGCCCCACTCACCGCCAAATAGACCGAACTCGTGCTGAATGTTCACGAGTTTCACATCGCTGCGGCGATTTATCTCCTGCGCGAGCCGAACATAGTGACCGAGGTCGGTCGCGGAAATCTCTTGGGTTACGAGCTTGCTGTAATTATAAATACTGGTGGGCTGGTCGTTCAAGGCCACCACGCGCGTTTTTACGACCGGGTTAAACTTTTTATTAAGCGCAAACACCAGATCCTGAGTAAAAGTGGCTATCCCGCACTCACGCGGCGGAAACGAGCTAATTTGGAGCACTTGGTAGGATGATGGATTTAGTTTCATAGAGATCATGACTCCTTTTCGCGCTTGAGCTCTGCGACGAGCTCGCTTAGCTTCACCTTGGCGACCGCCACAATACGGTCTGCCGCGCCGTAATAGATGTAGAGGTCGTCGCCAAAGACCGCGGTGCCAGTCGGAAACACTACGTTATTCACAAAGCCTGATTTTTCCCAAGATTCCGTAGGGGCAAAGAGCGGCGTATCAAGTCGGCCGATGACTTTTGTCGGGTCGTTGCAATCCAAGAGCGCAGCGCTCGCATAATAGGTGCGGCCCGCGTTCAATTCTCTGGTTGAATGAAATATGAACACCCAGCCGTCGGCGGTTTCGATGGGTGGCGCTCCTCCGCCTATATGGCGCGTTTCAAATCCATAGCGGTTTTCAAGTACCACACCGCTTTTTGCCAAATTTTTTAAATTCTCTATCCAAAAATCACGATTTTTAAGATCACTGAATTTCTCAAAATA